>CAYYMU010000062.1:0-10849 GCA_964472445.1 uncultured Desulfobacteraceae bacterium | reverse complement strand
AAATTAAAAATTAAGCAAGAGTTTTGTGACAAAATGTCAATATGTCAAATAGGCACTTTTCGCTGCAAAGTTTTCCGGCCATTTAATTCGAATTCCGGTAAAGGGTAACGGCTATTATAGCGCGTAGACTACAGCCTGTCCACCTGATCGGTTTTCCTTCATAAGTGCAACATTGTGATATTGAAGGAAAACTAACGGATTGTCAAGAAATTGCCTTAGATATACAATAAGTCTGATCAATTTTTTGCAACTTCTCTTACGTAAGAGGTCTGTTTTATGGTTTAATCGGTTTTGTACTTTTCGAAAATTGCAACCAATCTCCTCTCCATCATTTCCCAGTTATATTCTCTTTTACATTTTTCGCGAGCTTTTTTGCCCTTTTCTTTTGCTTCAACAGGATGATCAAAAACATATTGGATTGTTTTTGCAAGCTGTCTCGGGTTTTCAGGTTCTACTAATCCAGCCGCAACCATCCAAGATTTCAGGAATGTCAGATACTTTTGTAGATATTATCGGTTTTTCCATTACCCTAACATCAAAGATTTTTGCAGGTACTCAACCATATGGAGCAGGCCTTTAGCACAAAGTTGTATAAAGACCTTCTAAAGATATCACTTCTTTCCCTACATCATGATATTTCTCAACATGTTCTCGTCCTTTCTTGCCCATTTGGGACCAAGCTTCTGAATTGTCAAATAGCTGATAAATATTATGAGCGAGGCTATTTACATCTCGTTCAGGCGACAAAAAAGCGCTTTCATTTGGGCACGTAATATATGGTATATCAGCGTGAGTTGTAGAGATAACCGGAACACCACAGGCCTGTGCCTCTAAAATAATAGTGGGAGCGCCTCCTTCGCTATCTCCATTTCTTGCGGTCACGCTTGGTTGAATCAAAATATCACATGTCTGGAGTTCTTCTATCACTCTTTTGTGTGGCTGCACTCCAAGCCAAACGATTTCCTTTGTAAAACCAAGATTACCAGCCAGTGAACGAAGGCTTTGTTCTAATTTGCCACCACCAATTATCCTGAACTGGAAAGAATAGTCCTTTCTAATTTTGGCTAATGCCTGCAGAGCATATTCAAGGCCTTTTTTTTCTACAAATCGTCCAACGAATAAAAAATGCACCGGGCGTTTTGCATCCCATGAGCGCTCTCGAAAAGAATATCGTTCTAAGTCAATGGCAATCCTTTGAATAGATATCTTTTCCTCAGGGCAACCTAAGGAAATCAACTTTTCCTGCATACAGGGACCTTCGACAAGAAACTGCTTACCTTTCTTGAATAACTCGACATAGGCTTCTCGGTGTTGATTAATGATATCTTTAACTGACAGGTCATACCCATAAAAATTAGTGATAAGCGGAATGTTCAGGGATAAAGAAACAGGCAAATAGCTGCATCCGACGGGACCGAAATGAGCATGAATCACCCGAACGCCTTCCCTGCGCATTATTCTCTCCACATAACCAAATGGCCGTTTTAAAATGCGCCGATACCAGTTATCAATAAACCATGGGATTGACACCCTCGGACCATAGCTGAGTTTAATATGACCATTTGAAAGCGGAAATTGGTCAAGATTTTGTGCGGACTCTGCGATAACTACTGGATAGATATGTTCGAACTTATGTAAATATTGCCAGATAAACGTTTCAGATTGAGCTAAATAAGAGTGCATTACATGAGCTACTTTTAACATATTGAATTCTTTCTGGGGAAATGGGTTTGCCATTGTTCCAAAAACAATTCTTTTGCCTCAACATAGGATTTAAGCTTAAAAAAATGGATGAGTACAATATATATTATTATTCCAAAAGAAACCTGAACTACCAAGTTAGCCCAGTGAGGCCAGGCTGAAGGCAAAATCACCCCTAATAGATATACTCCACCCGCCATCAAAACTGCACAGCCAAAGACCCCGGACACGCTATGAACGACATCTCTGAAGGTCATGTTTATCAGTTTCCCAGGGATAGCAAAACCATGATATGTAAGAATAATCTCACCTATTGTATAACATACTGCAACGGATAAGACGCTCCCAATAATAATGCCAATAATAATGCTTATTATTAATAAGCTACCTGATGCAATCCCCCATAGAAATTGCCAGTCGGTTCGGCCTTGAGAATTGTAAATCCATCCTACAGTTGTTCCAATGGATTGCAACATACCTAACAGACAAAAGACTTTAAGAATCGGAATTAAATTCACCCATTTCTGGCCAAACAACACTAACACAAAAGAATCAGCCACTATTAGCAGGCCCATCATCATTGGAAATGTAATAAGAGCGATAATGCTGATTGAGCTCAAATAGAGATGTTTGACACGTAGCTTATCATCCTGAATTTTTGATAACGCTGGAAACATTACCTGCCCCACAGCAGAAGAGACCTGCCTAAGGGGCATCAACATTATGCTATAAGCCTTTGTGTAAATACCCAATCCTGATGAGCCGATAACTTTTCCTATCAGTAAATCGTCGACGTTTCTGACCCAGTAATTAAATACATCAAACCCAAGAAGGTTGCCGCTGAAACCTAAAAGTTCTTTAGCAGCGTTTTTATTAAACCGAAGGGAGGGTCTCCAATCACTTAGAACCCACAAGAGAATGGCTCCAATAATCGCTGAAACAATCGCCTGCCATACTAAAGTCCATACTCCAAAGCCGAGGAAAGCCAATATAATTGCGAGAATTCCGGCAATAGACATCGTCAATGTCTCGATGATCGCCAGCACGCGAAAATTCATGGAACGTATTAAAATTATTTTCTGAACAATACTGAAAGAACCAATAAAGAAAGCTGCCGATAAAACCATCGTAAGTAATTTTAATCTCGGTTCGTTATAAAATGTTGTAATAACAGGCGCAATCGCCAACATGATACCTGTTAAAATTAAACCGGTTGCGATATTCAGCCAGAATATGGATGATAAGTGACGTTCCTCAATTTCTTTTCTTTGTATAAGAGCTGCCCCAAACCCCAGATCGCCGAATAGTCCGGCAAATCCGGTAAACACAATAATCATTCCAATTAAACCAAAGTCTTCAGGTGTAAGCAACCGGATAAGAATAACGGAAATGACAAACTGCAATATTTGTTTCGCAATATTTGCTCCCGCATTCCATTCAAGACCTGTTAGAGTTTGTTGCTTGAGAGACATTAAATCAATTTCTTTAGCTTTCTGAACTGGTATGTTTATGGCTGACCTTCTCGAAGAATCCCCAATCTCGTGAGGAGTAATGAAGCCCAGTATATTGCTGTGTTCTTACGCCTCTATTCATAATTTAAACTTTTCTTCCCGCCATTATTGAAATACGCTCTCCGAAGTCAAAATAGTCATGGAGATGCACCAATGAAATAAATGGAAACATTTCCTTATACTCGCCAAATTGTCTAAATCTCCAATGCTTAGCGTCTTTTTTCTCGGATGTATTTTCTATTAAAAACAGCAAGCCATCACTTTTTAGTACCCGTCTAATTTCATCAATGGTCATTTTCAATGCTGTTTTCTCTATGCACCCCAGAACTAAGCAGATCCAAACAATATCTATAGAATCGGCTTCAAGTGGAATAGCGGTCTCTGACATAAGCCTATATTCAACATCTTGATTCCTTGGTGCCAAATCAAGTAAATGTTTTATGGGATCAACACCTATTGCTTTACCTTTAATCAGGGAGGCGAGATCAACAGTAAATCTCCCTGGACCACAACCAAAATCAAGTATTGCCTTTTCATTGCCTATCAACTGCTTTTTCAGAAAGGGGAGCATTCTATCCTTTTGCGCTTTTGTTACAGAATCAAATTCATCTGCAGAGTGTCGTATATCCAGTACTGATTTCTTGCCATACTGTCTCGCTCTTTTTTCCCAATATACAACACGAGAAAATTTTTTATTATCTCCAAAGGTAAGACTGACGAACTTCTTTAGGATGTTCTTTATGTAATATCCAGGCATTGGGTCTTCTACCATTTAACTTAAAAACTGCACAAATTTGTAACCAGTTGACATTTTTAGACACACTTCAAGTCTGTTACATTCGGGCATACCCTGAGACTTGAAGGAACCAATTGAGTCAAATAGATCCTCAAAAGTTGCATTAATCCAAGCAACGCGCAAGTGCGGCAGACGATTAAAGCCGTCTTTACACCAGCACATTCCAACACACTTGAATATTGAATCAAGGACATTAAAAAAAGCCTTCCTCACAGGCACTCCATGCTGTCCAAATCTCGCTGGGAAGCCTCGGAGCGGTCTGTTTTGTGCTCGGAGCGATCTCTCTGGGCATCTTGCAGTTAATAGCGATTAAATACACCAATTCTATTTGGTGTTACTTTGACGCGTTTTTGCGAACAACGTTTTCGAGAGCTTCCTTACGAGAGAGCGGTCAAACACGTGATCCGCTGCCTGATCGTCTAATCCCGCCAACTCACGGGACTGGAATGTCAGAAATAGTAGAAGCGCCGCAAGTTCGCCGACTTCATCGAAAAGCACTTCGATCCGGAAGCACCATGGTTCAGTGCACCCAGATAGGCGGTAAACAAACTCGGCAAGCCCAAGCGTAAAAACACATGCTATGGAAGCAATGAGAAACAGAATGTTCTTACGCTGCACGGCACGCAAATAAGGTCCTGCAACCAGAACGACGAGGATAATTGTCAAGGATATACTAAACAGTGGCCCGATCATTTTTACTGTGGAACTATCCATCGAGTGGTTATTACTAAACTCATACACCATCACCCTCTCAAGAAATTCGTGAATGCCGATAAATTCATCGACTGACAGCAGAAGGAGGCCGGCTGCCATTATCGCTGTTGTAAGTGCTACCCGCCGTTTCGTTGACCAACGGGCGCGCGATAGCATATAAGCGGAGAGCGAATTGAGCAGCAACAGCATAGAGGAGAACCATGTAGCAAAATTTCCTTCCAAATTTAGATCAATCTGCCTGATAACATATCGCAAAGGACTCTTAATTGATTTCAGTTCACTTGCGAAAGGGATAAGCAGAGCATTTGCCAAAAACAAAAATACTATCACTCCCAGCAAAATCAACAGCAGATTACGATCGATGGCTACCCGGTAATAGCTTGAACTTTGCATCAAAATAGTTCTCCATTTAAAAAATAAGCTGTTGCAGGTAATTTATGTCTCTCACCAGTCAGCTAAACAGGGCCTTCTGAAAAGCTTGAATCACATCGTCAACATCCTCATCCGTCAGCTTTGCCGAAAGTGGCAAAGATATAGTTCTATCTGATATAAATTTGGCATTGGGAAAGTCGTCCGGTTTAAAACCGTATGTTTTTCTATAATAGTCATGCAAATGAAGAGAGATAAAATGAATCCCTGTCCCAATATTTAGTTCATGTAGTTCCTGCTGAACAGCATCTCTGGTTTTCTTAATCTTGTCTATATCGATCAATAAGGTATAAAGATGTCTTGCATGAACTGTATCCTCTTCAGGTTCCGCTGGACAAAATACCGGTAGATTTGAAAATGCTGAGTTGTATTTTTCCCAAATTTCTTTTCTTCTTTTCAGATACTTATCAATTCTTTTCATCTGGTGTATCCCCAGAGATGCCTGGATATCCATCATGTTATACTTAAACCCGGGAAAGAGAACTTGATAGTGGATAAATCCTTCATCTGAATATCGTTTCCATGCATCCTTGCTTAACCCATGCAATCCATACATCTTAATCTTATCTGCCCAGACTTCCTTGTTTGTTGTAACCATACCCCCTTCACCGGTAACGATGTTTTTGGTAACATAGAAGCTGAAACAGGACATATCCCCTATGTTTCCAATCTTTTCCCCCTTATACCAGCCTTCTATGCAATGGGCTGCGTCCTCAATAACGATGAGATCATGTTGCCGGGCGATATCCATGATTGCATCCATATTACAGGGCCTTCCCGCAAAATGAACCGGGATAATAGCTCGGGTTCGCGGTGTTATCGCCTCTTCTATTTTTTCTGGGTCGATATTCATGGTTTCTTTTTCAACATCTACAAAAACAGGGGTTGCGCCGGTATGAATAATCGCATTTGAAGTAGACGCAAAAGTCAACGGCGTTGTTATTACCTCATCACCAGACCTGATTCCTGTTACAATCATCGATAGATGGAGCCCGGCTGTACATGAATTTAGCGCTATCGCAAATTTTGCGCCTGTATATTGTTTAAAAATATCTTCGAATTTAGCAACTTTCGGCCCTGTCCCCAACCAGCCTGATCTAAGGGTATCAACAACCTCTTGAATTTCCGGTTCTTCAATCAGCGGACTGCCAAAAATCAAGTATTTTTTCCTCTTTTTAAACATACTTGCCTCCCACGGCTAATCACGTTTACAGAACCAGATACTCTTCAAGCAGTTCCTGTTCCGACACACCACCCGAATACATCACAGCTTCAGGCCGGCTTTGGCCGATTAATAACATCATTGATCAATAACTTGTGTATCAATATATTCCTTCATCTGATGTTCATCAGCAACAGATATCTGTTTTGATCTTTCTCCATCCCAGCTTAATCGATAACCGGAAGCATCTTTTATTATTCGGCCAATGCCTTTATCTACTACTTTGCCCTTCAGACCCGTTATCGTTCCTTGGTAAATACCCACAACCCCGGCTCCACCTCCTACCTTTTTGGCTACATAAATCTTATCATTAGTTCTTGCTACAAATCCACCAGTAGTCTTTCTTATCGCAAACTTTTTCCTAATACCTTGAGTTTTCTTTTCAACAACAACTTCCTGTCCCAAAAAAAACTTTGCGCCAAGTTTTACTTTTTCAACAATTCCTAAATTGCCAACAAGCTGAGCTGTTTCATTCCAGTCTACGGAAGAACGTTTATCAGCAGTCTCAGCAGTCCCATCAGCAGTCCCATCAGCAGTCTCATCCATAAAATATCCTGGGGTAGTGGCAAATTCAACTATGCTGTAAAAGGCTATCGTAAGCAACAGGGCGACTGAAATACCTATAGCCAATCGAATTAGACCTAATCTCTTAAATGACTGAAGGTCCCTTTTAATATCTCTGTATGTCCATCTAATCTTATGTAATATGTTCATTGTTATAACCTATTAATAGTGAACCTGAATAATAACTACTCAGGTAAATAGACTGAAGTCGGAGGTCAGAAGCTCTCTTCCACCTTCAGTCTTCAGCCTTCAGTCTATTCGCTATATGCCCTGGAGGGAGATTGGCGTCCGGTTCATGTTCCGGTTCTGCTTCCAGGGAAGGAATCATGACCACCATGGCAAGCACGAACCAGAATGGTTCCATTATTCGTACAATAATAAACGTATTCGCTCCAATTGCATGGACCAACAGCCCCGCAAAACCGGCCATAAAGCCCATGCAAAGCCCCCTATGGAAAGGCTTCTGAGTTTCTTTGAATATGTGGTATGCCCGGAAAAATATCCTGTATAATAAGAAAAAAAAAGCAAACAATCCGATAAGTCCTGTATCAATAAGTACCTTGAAATACTGGGCGTCCAGAAACCTGTACCCGGTTACCCCGAACCCTAAAAAAGGGTGTTTGATAAAATCCCTGGAAACTACTGCCCAGCTCATCAATCGGTCAGAGGTTGAGGTATCTACCTGCACACCTGATATATTCAGACCTCGATCTTTCCCTTTGGTATAAGTATAAGCAACTCTTTCCTTCACTGCTTCAGGAGCAATAAAGGGAAGTAGAATGAATGCAAGGGCAAGCGCTGTTAACACCATTTTCCTCTTTTTGGACAACCATACAAATGTTAGCACTGCAGGAATCAAAGAAAGATATGAACTCCTGGACAGGGTAAAAAGCAAACATATAACAAATATGGATATCATAATTCCATATATCAACTGTGCTCTGAATGAAATAGTGGTTAATAACAGCCCTATGGTGATAGAGATCATAAAAACGAGATAGCCGCCGAAGGTATTCGGCTCCCCGATTTCTCCCTCAAAAGGGGCTGAAATTCTGCCTCCTTCCGGGGTTTGGGCAAGTCCAATGACCGAAACAATAACACAGACAATCAGCATAGCCCACATAAAATTTTGCATCTGCCTTTCAGTCTTAATATGATTTATCACTACAAAATAAACAAAGATATATTCAAAATACTTGAGGACAAAGAAAAAACCTGTCATCAAATCGACCTTTATAAATAGATATCCAAACAGGGTAGAAAAAAGGCATACGAGAAGATAAAAAGCGATTGGTGCGTTAAGAGGGGTCTTTAAGAAGATGCCCAATTCCTTTTTGATTGCCATTTTTGCAAGCCAGGAAAAACCCATAATAAGCAGCAGAAAATCATCAATTCTCAGTGTCACGCCACGGTCAAGCGAATCTCCTTCAGTGGCTCCGACAATAAATTCCGGGCTGAGCAACATGGCAAAAATAAGGAGATATAATGCGATTTCCGTATTGATCAGACAAACCGCCAAAAAAATAATGCCGCCTGCTACTGCCAGTGTCTGGGTGATTGAGTATTCCTGGAGCAAAAAGGCAAAGGCAATGGCAGCGCTCAACATGATTAATAAAGAGAAGATGGGTTGAAGGCTGGTTTGCCCTTTTTCTTTTGTTCTTATATCCACATCACTTCCTGGTGATGAGTGATATAAGTTTTTTAATGCCGCCGTTAGCCGGCTTATTTTTTTTTTCTTTTCCATAAGAATAGTAAGATTTATAGTGCTTATAATCCTGAAAGTCAGGGCTCACTTCTGCTTTCATATCATTTAAAACTACTCCTATCAAGTTAGATTTGGTCTGTGATAATTGAAGCACAGACCTTTTGAGCAATGCCTTGGATACACTGCCTATACGATAAACAAGCAAAGTTGCATCCACAATTGACCCCAACATGACAGGGTCGTTTGTGGAAAGTATAGGCGGTGTGTCAATAATAACAAAATCATACTCCTTTTTTAAATCATTTATAAGATTCATCAGCGCCTTTGACTCAATCAGATCTGACGGATTTGTAGGAATGTTGCCACACGTCATAATATGGAGGTTATCAAGACCAGGCGTGGCCATCACATCGTCCATACCCATCTCTCCCATTATAAGATCGGTGATAGTCCTTATCACGTCCTGCGGGGAATAAGTTCCAAGGAGGACATCAACAAGTCCGGGCTTTTTTTCCATACCGAATGCCCTGTATAATGTCGGTTTTCTCAAATCGCACCCCACAAGCAGTGTTTTCATCTCCAACTGGGCCATGGTGATAGCAAGATTACAGGCAATTGATGTCTTCCCTTCCCCGGGAGAAGAGGCCGTAACAATCAAGGTTTTTATCTTTTTTTCCAGGTTGTGAAAACAAATATTGGACCTGAGCCCCCGAAAATTTTCCGCTACCATTGATTGCGGATCAAAATGAGCTATCAGTTGTATCTTTTCTTTAAATAGCGAGGCTTGACTCTTTTGGCCTTGCTGAGCCTTTTTAATCGCTTTGGCGCCCAAATGAGGAATGATCCCCACAACAGGAACGCCGACCTCCTTCTCCACCTCTGAAATGGCCCCCAGAGAAGTATCAAAGGTCTCTACCATAAAAGCAATTACCATACCAAGAATCAAACCTATGACTGCACCCGCAGTTCCTTTAGCTGCTGTTTTCGGAGGGTTAATGGGATAGATAGGTAGACGCGCTGGTTTAACAATGGTAACTTCGTCAGGTTTTTCGGACCGTGTGATTAATGCCTCCTGATTTTTTTTCTCCAGAAGGACGACCATGTCGTTATATGAAGTAACCTTTCTTTTCATACGGTCATACTCGAGCTTTTTTGCCATTAACAAATCAGTTTTTACCTCAACCCCGGCTAACGATTTCTCCAGCTCTATTTTCTTGTTATCTATATCCTTGTTCTGCAACTGGAGCAATATTTTCATCATCCGGGCAGTTTCGATAATATTTCGCTTTATTGCAACAACCTGAGGGTGTTTGTTGGTATAATCTTTCAGCAAAGAATCTACATTAAGCAAAAGCGCCATCAGAGAATCGTTGGCAGCTTTATATTGTTCACTGGCATAGGTTGAATAAAAGTTATTGCCGGAATCCACCGGATTTTTCACAAATCGATCCAGTTTCAGGAGCAAACTATTAATCTCAGATTGTGTCGTGTTCAGCTTTTGCAATTCATTCTTTATCTGCTGGATCCGCACTATAAGATTCTCACTTTGTAGATCAATAGAGACCAGTTGGTGTTTTTGTGTAAACTTGGTGAATTCCTCTTCCGACTCTTTGAGTTCCAGTCGCACCTTTTTCAGTTGCGCGGCAATGTATTTTATCGCTTCTACTGTTCGTGAGGTCTGCTTCTGAACATGCACCTCTTTATAGGCTAATGCTATTGTATTGGCTAGCTGTTGGGAGAAAGCAGGAACACTATCAGTCACATTTATCTTTATTATATTGGTAAAAGGTTCTGCTAAAATATCAATTTTGGATTGAAGATTGTCAACCAGATTAACGATGTTAGGATCTAAATGAGAAAGTTCGGAATTTTCTTTTAAGGCACTCCCTGAAATAAGTTTCAATTTTTCTGCCGTCCTTTTCATAACACGAAAACTCTTGATGATGGAAATCTGGGTCTCCATATCGTCTCCGGCAGACCATGACATGGTTTTCATGTAGAGGCCTTCTACAGCAGCACTTTTTTCGAATTTTATACTACAAAACGAGGTATAAAGTGGGACAGGAGCCTTTAGCACAGTGAGAAAGGTACTGAAGGCTCCAAATATAATGGCGCAAAAGATGACGGTAAACTTCCGTTTCTTAAGAATACGCGCATATTCTCTGAGATTTATATCGTATTCTGCCAAAATGAATCACATGTGGGTT
>CAYYMU010000061.1:0-11048 GCA_964472445.1 uncultured Desulfobacteraceae bacterium | reverse complement strand
TGACCCCTTGAATCCTTGGACCCTTTTCTCCAACTAAATTGGAGAAGAGCCAAAAGTTTTAACCTAATTATAAATATAAATGCAGGAGGATATGATGAAAAAGTCAAAAGTGTTAGTGGGTTTATTTTTAGCCATTGCTGTGTTTTTTACCTTTAGTGGATGTGGTGACAATGGTGAGAAGGATTCAATAAAAGTAGGAATTGTTTTACCTCTTACAGGAAAATTAGCTAAGTTTGGAGAGATTGAAAACAAGTCTTTCCTCATGGCAGTAGATGAAATTAATGCTGCAGGCGGTGTGAACGGTAAACAAATAGAACTGATAATTGAAGATACAACAGGGAAACCTGATGTCGGACGCAGCGCTATTGAAAAGCTGATTACTCAGGATAAAGTTGTCATGCTGGGTGGTGGCTATTCAAGTTCCGTGACATGGGCAACTATTGCAGTAGCCCAACAAAACAAAACACCATTTTTAGTCAATACCGGTTCAGCAGATAAAATCACCGAGCAGGGATGGAACTATATTTTCAGACTTAATCCACCTGTCAGCGAATATCCGGGCGCCTTTGAATCTTTTTTGAAAACAGTGGGAACCGATGTTAAAACCGTTGTTATTCTTCATGAAAATTCTCTGTTCGGTCAGTCAGGTTCCAAAAAATTTGCAAAGCAATGTGAAGCGCTTGGCCTGAAGGTTATAATGAAAGAGGGTTATGAAGCTGGCGCTATCGACTTTAGACCTCTTCTTGTCAATGTAAAATCCAAAAAACCTGATGTAA
The DNA here is from genome assembly GCA_964472445.1 of uncultured Desulfobacteraceae bacterium. Taxonomy (GTDB): domain Bacteria; phylum Desulfobacterota; class Desulfobacteria; order Desulfobacterales; family ETH-SRB1; genus CAYYMU01. Next base: position 10,272 of record CAYYMU010000061.1, on the reverse strand, counting down.
TTTACATGATTTCTTATATTATGGATGCTTCTCTGCTTATGCGCCAGTCCAAGCAACTCAACATGAATCCAAAACTCTTCGTGGGCGGCGCGGCTGGATTTACTCTGCCTGAATTTTATAAAAACGCAGGAACTGCTTCTGAATATGTATATTCAGCGACTCTCTGGACACCATCAGTTCCTTATCCAGGAGCTCGGGAATACTATGACAAATTCGTTAAAAAATATAACACTCCAACCGAATATCACGGTGCAGAGGCTTATTCCGCAATGTATGTTATTGCAGATGTTTTAAAAAGAACCAAATCCATGAGCCGCGATGATATCAGGAATGCTCTTGCCGAGACCAATATGATGACGGCATTTGGCCCTGTTAAATTCATCTCCTATGACAAAAAAGTTAATCAAAACAAACTTCCGACCTTCCTGGTACAGTGGATTGACGGCAAGCTTGAAACAGTATGGCCAAAGGAAGTTGCTACAAAAGGATATGTTTATCCTGCACCAAAATGGAACAAAAGATAAAAAAATAAAAAAGGGCGGGGTCTTCCCCGCCCTTTTAGTTTAGTTATTGAGTAGTAAAAGGGTTAATTTATAAGGAGTTGTTTCATGGAGGTTTTTCTACAAACTCTGGTGGCTGGAATATTAAAAGGCGGTCTTTACGGTCTAATAGGAATGGGTATGAGTCTTATCATGGGTGTAATGGGCATTATCAATCTGGCTCATGGACAACTCATGATGGTGGGTATGTATATCACTTTTCTCTTATCACATTATCTTGGAATAGATCCTTATCTGTCGCTTTTTGTAAGTATGCCCGCATTGTTTCTACTTGGCGTTGCAATTCAAAAATATACCTTGAATCCACTTATGGAAGTGGATTCTATTCTGCCTGAAAATCAGGTGCTGATGACAGTTGGAATCGGGATGGTATTAACGGAAATCACCAGGTTCATCTTCAGTTCTGACTATAAATCAGTACAAACAAGCTATTCCAATGCAACATTCTTTCTGGGAGAAATTTCATTCAGCATCGCACTTGTAATTGCATTTTTTATCGCCATACTCTTTACTCTGTTCATGTTCTGGTTTCTGCTTAAAACAGATGTGGGAAGATCAATTCGAGCCACTGCACAGGACAAAGATGCAGCGCTTCTTATGGGTGTTAATTCCAAACGTATAACCATAATTACTTTTGGTCTTGGTTCAGCGCTTGTTGCAGCAGCCGGCACATTGCTGATGCCCATATATTATCTGTTTCCGGATATCGGAGGTCCTTTTACACGGAAAGCATTTGTAATTACAATTTTAGGCGGTTTAGGATCCACGGTAGGAGCCATTTTTGGCGGTATAACACTGGGGCTGGCTGAAGCCTTTGGAGCCACTTACATTGGCATGGCGTATGATGATATGATCGGCCTGATTATTTTTATCCTGGTGTTATTATTTTTACCCGGCGGCTTTAAGCGTTTGACCAAGATTTAGAGGAAAAGCATGAAAAAAATTGCTCCTTTGATTTTACTTATCATTCTTATTATCTTTCCCCTGGTAATTCAAAATGCCTATTACCAGCACCTGATGATTCTTGTTTTAATGTGGGTGGTAATTGGTTCAGGCTGGAATGTTATTGCGGGTTATACAGGCCAGGTTTCTTTTGGCGATGCAGCATTCTTTGGCACCGGAGCCTATACTGCAGGCATTCTGGCATATCACTTCCATATTTCGGCATGGTGGGGTATGGCGTTTGGCGGTATAATGGCAATGGGTGTTGCCTTTCCTTTTGGATGGATATGTTTCCGGCTTAGGGGAGCATACTTTGCGCTTGCATCCCTGGCCCTTAATGAGGTGTGCCGGCATATTGCCACTGTTGCAGAACCTTTAACTCAGGGTATGGTAGGCATATTAATCATGCCCAGCTTTCTCTCAAAGATACCCTATTATTATATCGCGCTTGCTCTCGCTGTATTATCGGTTGGATTTGTTCAGATCGTAATGCATTCCAAGTGGGGTTATTATTTTCTTTCCATACGCGAAGATCAGGATGCAGCCGAAAGCCTTGGTATTAATACCCATCATTACAAAATGGTTTCATTGAACATTGCTGCATTTCTAACAGGCATGGCCGGAGCCCTGTTTATGAATTATATGGGTTTTATTGATCCTTCAGTTGTATTTTCACTTCATGATATTTCAATTATGGCAATTTTAGTAGGTATAGTCGGCGGTGTAGGAACTATTTTTGGTCCTGTTGTAGGCGCCTTTGTTATGGTAGCAGTTCATGAATTTTTCAGAACCGGTTTCTTTGGTTTGTTCAAGGGGCTGGCAGCATTAACAGGCTCTGATTTTCTTATTGTGGCAGCAAAGTATATATCACAGGCTCATGTTCTTGGATTTGGCATTCTGGTTGTTCTGGTAATTCTACTTCTGCCAAACGGTATTGTGGGTGACTGGAAAAAAATAGTCGATAAGCTTTTTCCATTTAAAAAGAAGGGGGTATCTACTTGATCCTATTTGAACTCAAAAAACTGGTTAAGCATTTCGGCGGTCTTGCAGCAGTCAATGGCGTAAGCTTTAAGGTTGAAAAAGGTGAAATTTTCGGCCTGATCGGACCAAACGGTTCCGGTAAAACAACTATTTTTAACTGTATAAGCAGCTATTATTCTGTTACCGGTGGAAACATCTATTTTAAAAATCAGGATATTACCGGCCTTAAAACTAATAAAATATGCAAAATAGGCATTGGCCGGACATTCCAGGTAGTAAAACCATTAGGCAGATTAACTGTCATGGACAATGTAATTGCTGCAGCATTTTCTAAGGCTAAAACCAAAAAAGAGGCCCGTAGAGTAGCTAATGAAACATTAGAATTCTGTGAACTGATCCACAGAAAGGATGTGCTTGCAAAGAGTCTTCCTATAGGAGAACGGAAACGCCTCGAAATTACTCGTGCCATGGCAACAAGACCCGAACTTTTACTCCTTGATGAAACAGCAGCCGGTTTAAATCCTTCAGAGGTTGATGCGGCTATCAATTTGATTAAGAAAATACGCAACAAAGGAGTGACCATAATTATTGTAGAACATATTATGAAGGTAATTATGACCATATCAGACCGGATACATGCTATTAATTTCGGTCAAACCATTACTGAAGGAACTCCTCAGGAAGTAGTCAGCAACCCGGCAGTAATCGAGGCTTATTTGGGAGAAGAATATGCTCAAAGTTAATAATATCGATGTGTTTTATGGGGATTTGCAGGTCCTGTGGGATGTGTCTTTCGAAATTCGGGAAAAAGAAATTCTTGTATTAATCGGATCCAATGGAGCAGGAAAATCGACCACTATTAAAACTCTTTCATCCCTGCTTACCCCAAAGCAGGGCAGTATCGAATTTAACGGCATACGCATTGACCAGAAAGAACCGTATGAAATCATTCATTTTGGTATTGTACACGTTCCAGAAGGAAGGCGGCTTTTTGCAGAAATGAGCGTGGAAGAAAACCTGCTTATGGGTTCTCTGCATGGAGAAGCAAAGGTAAAACGAAATAAAACCATGGAATATGTTTTCGATCTTTTCCCAAGATTGAAAGAAAGAAGAAAACAAATGGCAGGAACTCTTTCCGGCGGAGAGCAGCAAATGGCTGCCATAGGAAGAGGACTCATGTCTTTGCCGAAAATTATGATGTTTGATGAACCTTCTTTAGGTCTGTCCCCCTTGTTAGTCCAGGAAATATTTGCAATGATTAGAAAAATCAACGAGCAGGGGGTTACAATTCTGCTCGTTGAACAGAATGTAACTCAAACTCTGGCAATGTGTAACAGAGCCTATGTTATGGAAAACGGACGTATAGTGCTGGAAGGAACCGGCAAAGAACTCATGGCAAACAAGCAGGTTAAAGAAGCTTTCCTGGGACTTTAATTATTGCCCTTCAATCATCAAGGCGCTTTCCCTCAGGTTTAAATCCGGAACAATTTGAATTGACTTAATATTAAATCTTTTCTTAAGAATTTTTATATTATCATTATTTAACCCCCTGATTCTGGAAATATTTCTCGGATTCACCCTTATAGAAATTTTATCGTGCAGAGGATTCTCTAATTCCATTGCGGCCACTGCTTTATCAAGAAATATCTCGGAAAATACAAGGTGGCCAAATGCAGGATGCCATGGCCCTGCCAGAATTGTCGATTCTTTTGACAGACTCTCAGAAGCCTGAAGTCCCATACGGATTACAGTTATATTTTTTTCTTCAAATAACAGATAGAGTTTTTTTACAAGGCTTACACATTCCGGAAGTGATAATGGAGTATATTCACCCTTCCTGTACAAGACAGCAAGCGGGCTTTTATCAAGAACCAGTGTGGGATATATTCTGACAAAATCCGGATAAAGCCCTGCAATCCGGCGACCTGTAGCAAGAGCCCCTGTATCGCTGTCACCAGGCAGTCCTACCATCATCTGAATACCGATCTCATAGTTTCGTTCTTTTAATAAACAAACAGCTTTTTCTGTATCAACGGCAGTATGCCCCCGCCTGGACATGGTCAAAACACGGTCATCCATTGACTGAACACCAAGCTCAATAGTTGAAACCGGATAATCCTTTATAATATCCAGCCGATCTTTATTTATAGTATCAGGACGGGTGGAAAACCTCAGACTGTCAACACTCCCCTGTTTTACAAACTTTGAAGCTTCGTCAAGCAATAAACAGATATAGTCCTTTTCCAGTCCCAGGAAATTCCCGCCGTAAAATGAAATTTGAGTTTTTTCCCGCTGCGGCCCTTTATGACTTATAAATTCATTGATATATGAATTAAGCTTTTCGCTGGAAATTTCTTTTTGCCTCTCACCGGTTATTGCTGTCTGGTTGCAAAAAGCGCACTGATGAGGACATCCGGCATTGGGAAGAAAAACAGGAATTATAAAAGGCTTATGCAGTGCTGTCATCTTAACCTCTGGAATCTGAACGCGATTACCTGTTTGCCAAAATTTCAAGTGCTTTTTTAGCAGCATCCTGTTCAGCAGTCTTTTTACTCTTGCCCACACCTTCTACAATCAGTTCAAAGGCCTTAAGTTGAACCCTGAATGTCTTGTCATGATCAGGGCCACTTGCACCTGTAACCCTGTAAACAGGCGCGATATTATTCTTTTCCTGAACGAGTTCCTGTATACGGCTCTTGTAATCATGATCAGCCTCAGAAAGTGAAGCAAGATGAAAGAAAGATGAAAAATGAAAGTTTATAAATTTAAATGCAACATCAAACCCGCCATCCAGATATACAGCGGCAATTAGAGCCTCAACTGCATCAGAAAGAATAGATTTTTTTTCACTGCCGTTAGTCTGAATCTCTCCCTTGCCCAATTTAATATAACTGCCCAGATCTATTTTTTGAGCAATAATTGCAAGCTGAGATTCATTAACAAGGCTGGCGCGCATCCTGGACAGATCACCCTCATCTGTATCAGGATATTTCTGCATAAGAATATGACCGACAACAAGGCCTAATACAGCATCCCCCAAAAATTCAAAACATTCGTTATCCTTTATATCTGTATCAACCTGTTCATTAACAAATGAACTGTGCCTTAGAGCCTGCTCAAGTATATCAATATTAGAAAATTTATATTGAATCTTTTTTTCAAATTCAAAAAGACCTGTTTGTTCCATAATCTTTAACCATTCACGGTTGTCGGTTCACAGTTCACAGTTCACAGTTTTTTCAATGAACTATGCAACAATTGAAGCATTTTGGATATTGATTTCAACTCTTGAATTAATTCTTTAGCATCTAAATCAGAAAATATATGTAATTATTCATGGTTGTTCCGTCAGAGTGAGACCTTTGCAAAACACCCCCTTTTGCCCAATTTCTGCGTCAGGCTCAAATTTCAATCAGCCCGAGGCTGATAAATCCTCGAAATATTCAATATATTCCTGTGGTTGAAATCCTCGCCTTCCTTGAACTTAAACAAAATTGAGCATTTTTCAAAGGTCTCAGAGTGCTTTGGCGGATTCACAGTTTTTTCAACCGTGAACCGATGACTGTAAACCGTGAACGGTTACCATAATCTTAACACCTGATAAATTCGAGTTTCTACGAGTTTATCAATTTTTCATACAGTTCATAAGGCACAAAAAGATCGCCCCTGCCTGTTCCCATTTTTATATCAGGTTTAATGGAGCCGTGGAAATCAGTCCCCCCGGTCATCAATAAACCATTGCGGGCTGAGACATCAGCATAATAGGCAGTTAAATCAGGCGGCTGTTCAGAATGATAAATTTCTATTCCCTTAAGACCTGTTTTCTTTAACTCTGCAATAAAGTTTTCAAAGCTATTCCTGTCTTTAATATGTAAAAGAACAGGATGTGCTAATACTGGAATCCCTCCGGCACCAAGTATAACTTCAATTGCCTGCCTGCAGCCAAGGCGATATTTGTCAACATATGCCGGCCTGCCTGTGCCAAGGTATTTATCGAAGGCTTCATTAATTGTTCCAACAAAACCCTTTTTTACCATAAGCCCGGCAATATGAGGCCTTCCGAGCTGGCCTTCACTGAATTCGTCGGCAACCTCTTTTAATGAGATATCCATACCCAGATTATTGAGAAGCTTAATTATTTCTGGATTCCTGTTTTTCCTGGCCTCCTGGAGTTTATAAAGTGCCTGGTTTAAATCAGGGTCATTAAGCCTTATGGAATAACCCAGAAGATGAAAACTTCCGGTAAAAGAAAAAGAAGGATCAGATAATACGCTTATTTCAACCCCGGTTAAAAATTTCAGCGCAGGGGGTATGCCAAAAGCAAGCGCTTCTTTTGAACCTTCAATAGTATCATGATCAGTAATCGCAATAGCGCCCAGATTAAGACTGTGAGCAAGAGAAATGATTTCTGAAGGGGATAGTGTTCCGTCTGAAGCAGTAGAATGTATGTGAAGGTCTACCCTCACATTTTTTCTATAATCCAATTATAATCCAAGGGCTTTTTCCAAAGCCTCTTCTTTGGTTTTGCATTCAATACACTGAGTAGTAACAGGTCTGGCCTTAATACGTTTAAGAGAAATGTCTCCGCCACACTTTTCGCAGATACCAAAGGTGCCGTTATCAATACGATTAAGAGCTTTTTTAATCTTTTTTATCAGCTTGTTTTCTCTGTCTTTTATGCGAAGCATAAAATTACGATCCGACTCCAGAGATGCCCTGTCTGTTGGATCTGGAAAATTTTCTTTTGGAGTTGTCATGCCGGAAACTGCATCATCTGCACGGCCCAGAAGTTCTTCCAGTCGCCCTGTTAAGAGTTCTTTAAAAAATTGTATATCTTTTTCTTTCATAATCAAGCCTTAAAAATATTTTAAAAATTAAATTTTAAATCATAGTTTAATCAATTAGTAAAGATAAAATTTAATGAATTTGTAAAAAGTCGAACTCAGAGTGCTAAACAAACTCTTCAAGAAAGCTTTCAAGGGTCTTCATGCTGTTTATATTATAAATTCTACAGGGATAATCTTCCGGTAAAATCTTTTTCAATAAACCAGTTAGAACTTTCCCCGGACCAATCTCGGCAAAAATCTCAACTTTTTCATCCATCAGCCTGCGCATCGAATCATACCACCTGACAGGGTTGCAAAACTGTTTTGCCACAACAGATTTAATCTCTTCAGGATTAATTTCAGAATCAGCAGTAACATTATGGATTACAGGTTTCTCAGGCACATTAAATGAAACAGTCTCTAAAAATTCTTTGAATTCATGCTCAGCACCTTTTATCAATTCGCTGTGCCACGCTCCGCTCACCCTTAAAGGTATTGCCCTTGCCCCTTTTGAAGAAGCTAATAAAGAAACCTTTTCAACCTGAGCAGGAGAGCCTGTTGTAACAATTTGTGACGCAGTATTGTGATTTGCCACAGCCACGATTCCTTCTGCCTGAACTTCTTTAACAAGTTCATTAACATCATCTATTGAAAGTCCTATTATTGCATGCATAGCTCCTTTATGCTTCGTAGACTCCCTGTGCATCAAAGCTCCTCTCTTTAAGACAAGGTTAAAGACATCCTTTACTGAAACAACTCCTGATCCACATAGAGCGCTGAATTCACCAAGACTGTGGCCTGCTGTTATATCATATTTTATACCCTCTTTTTGCACTGCGGCAAGATATGCAATATTCACTGCAGTTACAGCAGGCTGAAGATTGACGGTCATAGTAAGATCTTCCATGGGGCCTTTAAAGCAGAGTTTAGATAAATGCATCTTTGTGATATCTTCTGCCATATCAAAAAGTTCGCGTACAAAATCGTATTCTTTATAAAGATCAAGTCCCATGCCAACTGACTGAGAGCCCTGGCCGGGAAAAAGAAATGCTGTTTTTTTCAAATTAAATTCTCCTGTTTTTATTCACCGCAGAGTCGCGGAGAACGCAAAGAAGTTTATTCTTAAAATTGTCGTGAGAGGCGACAATTTTAAAAGCAAATTTCTAATCTAAATACAATATATCTTCGAATAATGATCTTAATAATGCGTTTCTTTTTGTTTTCCGTCCCCTGCCCGCCATCGCGAGCTCAGGCAAGGCAGGCGGGTCTCAACGGAAAACAAAAAAACCTTAATCTCCGCGTTCTCTGCGGCTCTGCGGTAAGATATAAAGCCCTTAGCCCCTATGAAAACTATTATTAGTCAAGTTTAAAAAGTTTACGGGTTATATCAAGATATACTGATTTGCTGCCATGGCAGCCATTGTTTTTTAAAAAAATAGTTGGATCATGCAAAATTTTGTTTATCATTGCGTCTTTCATCCTGTAAACGGCCTGGATATCAGCATCTGTCAGCTTGCTCAAATTGTGCAAAGTTTTATCTATCTCGATTTTTGCAATAATATCCATCTTTTCCCTTAAAGCAATAATTGTAGGCACAACGTCCAGACTTTCATACCACTGGCGAAAGCGGATTACCGCTTCATCAACTATTCTCTCCCCCTTAACAGCCTCGTTGTTGCGATCACCGATATTTTCATCAATAACCCCTTTTAAATCATCGATGTCATAAACGTAGGAATTGTTAAGACGATTGATTCCAGGATCAATATCACGTGGGACTGCAATATCTATAAAAAAGATCGGACGGTTTCGCCTGTTACGCATAATCCCTTTTACCTGGTCGCGATTGATGATAAAATCAGGCGAACCTGTTGAACTGATTATAATATCCACAGATTTTAAACAATCAGTAATTTCCTCAAATCGTATTGCCCTGCCATTGAAATTCGTGGCAAGCTCAACACCTCTTTCAAAGGTTCTGTTGGCAACAATAATATCATCTGCCCTGTTCCTGATCAAATGGTCAACTGCGAGCTCTGCCATTTCACCTGCCCCGATAAGAAGCGTCTTCTTGCCTTCAAGACAGCCAAATATTTTTTTTCCAAGCTCTATTGCAGCATAACTTATTGATACAGCGTGACCACCTACTGCTGTTTCACTGCGTATACGTTTTGCCACAAAAAAGGTTCTATGCAACAGCCTGTTAAGAATAACGCCTGATGTTTTTTTTGAAATGGCGGTAAGATATGCCTCCTTTATTTGCCCCAGTATCTGGGGCTCTCCGACTATCATCGAATCCAGACTTGATGCCACCCTGAAAATATGACGTACCGCTTCATCGCCTTCATAGATGTAAAGAGCATCTTCAAAACAAGAAACCGGAATGTTTTTAAATTTTGAGATAAAAGTTTTAGTGGACTCCAAAGCCTCTGAAGGCCTGTCAGTAGCCAGTAAAATTTCCACACGATTACATGTAGAAAAAAGTACAACCTCGATAATTGCCGGATCCTTTTGAAAGGCTTCCAGGGCAGTTATTGTCTCAGCCTTAGAAAAAGCAAGACGCTCTCTGAGTTCAACAGGGGCTGTTTTATGGTTTAATCCAAGTAATATTATATCAAACATGTCTGTTTATTTAATTGTTCACGGTTCACGGTTAACGGTTAACGGTTTTTTTAATAAATTTTGTAATGATTGATGATCTCGTAAAAAGTACCTTTAGTCTGTCATTTCGAGTAAAACGAAAAATCTTTACTTTGTAACCTCTTGAAAAGATAAAATTTATCCCCGAGGTCGAAATGACACGTTCGATGAATCCGACTTTCAAATAACTCAACTGTAGTTTTTGCCGGTTATCGCAACAGTTACAATTAAATTAAAACCAGAAAAAACTCATGTATAACAAATCGTAAAACAAAGAACCGGCCATAATAAAAACAGCAATTATGCTGATGATTTAATCTTTT
>CAYYMU010000060.1:0-11127 GCA_964472445.1 uncultured Desulfobacteraceae bacterium | reverse complement strand
AGAACAGCGTTATAAGGCATACCAGCCGCCTGAAGAATGGCGGGATTGACTACGATGATATACATCCCGGACAAAAAAGTGGTAACTCCTGCCAGGATTTCCGTTTTCACGTTCGTGCCGTTGTTTTTTAGATCGAAAAAGTCAGTCATTTTAAACAGGTAAAGTCTCTTGGTTACTATTAACAAGTGCTACACGGTTATACGGCTGAAACATGTCAATGATTTGGATAAAGCCAGCGAGATCAATTGTAAAGCATTGCTTTTCGTCTGCGGGAGTATATGAATAAGAATTACCCATTCCAGGTTTTTTTGCTCATCTTCTGCTCGTACATCCGCTCATCGGCCTCAACCATTAGCGATTCCTTTTACGCCACCGCTTTCAAAAACCAGATTTCTAAAAAAAATCATTCGGAAGAAATTCAGTTCAGAGCCATGCCAATGACCAGGCCAACGGCAATTCCAAGGCCGATGAATATTGAACCAACTACGATTCCAACTGCAACATTCTTCTCTGCCAGCTGTTTTGACGTATTAAACGGGGTCATCCTGTCAAACATTTTATAACCTATCATCATAAACATCAGTGTCAATAAAGCTCCGGCTATTGCATAACCAAGGTTCACTAATGTAATCGAAATTTCCATTATCTTAACACCCCCTTTATTTCACCGATTTTATTAACGTAACCAATGGTTTCTTTACTGCTTTTTCCTGTAACATCAGGCAAGGTTGATTGTATGGAATTCCAAATATTGGGATTAAGTCCCTTGTTCTTTGCTATTTTCTGGGCCTTAAGAATATTTCCCTTGCCGGCATTGTAAGACCCGAACATGAAATTTATCCGGTCAACATGTGGGCGTTTAACCTTCCATAAATTCCATATTGTTCTGTCATAATAGATACCCGCTGCTATGTTCCAGCGAGGCTGTTTTCTTGTGCCCTTAATGCCTGGTTTTTTCTTTGTAATTTCTGCAAAGGTTTTTGGCATTATCTGCATAACACCTAATGCCCCCACTCTTGATCTGGCATCTGCCTGCAACCTTGATTCAGCTACTGCCTGAGCCTTGAAATAATGCCAGTTAAAACCAGGGCCAAAATATCTCTTTGAATACTTTGAGAAGTATTTGTCATATTTTACCACCCTGTTATATCGTTCAAAGGCATTAGATGTTACAGGCATAAGAAACAATATGGCTGTCAGTACTCTTACTATAGTCCAAAATTTTTCTTGCATATCCTTCTGCTATATCTTTCTTCCTTGAGCGCTGAGGGTTATTGCTTTTTGTCTGCGGGAGTATATGAATAAGAATTACCCCTTTCAGGTTTTTTTGCTCCTCTTCTGCTCGTACATCCGCTCATCGGCCTCAACCATTAGTTCGTCGATCGAACAGGGTTTTCCAGGATCATAGAAGGAATAGCCCACGCTGATTGAGATGCTGTATCTGCGGTTTTCCTTATTATTGTATTTGTCAATCTGATCCTGTAGTCGGGCCATGTAAATGTCGGCGTTTTCTTCCGCCATGTTTATGGCGAGAATGGAAAACTCATCCCCCCCCATCCGTGCGATAATGTCGGATGCCCTGAAGGTCTCCTTAAAAACCGCCGCAGCTTCAATGAGGGCGTTATCCCCCTCTGTATGACCTAAAGTATCGTTAATCCACTTCATCCCATCCAGATCGGCAAAAAAGAACAGAAAGCCCTTCTTCGTCCTGTCAGATATCTTCAACTGCTGCTCTGCGAGGTTTAAAAAACCCCGTCTGTTGTGCAGGCCTGTAAGCTGGTCGGTAATGGCGAGTACAAGTATCTCCTCCTCGGCTTTTTCACGCCTAAGGGTCTGAGCTCTTAAACGCCGTGTACTTATCACGATTCCCATGATGCCGATGATCCATAGAAAACCGTGGGCAAGGCTCAATTCGATCCTTCGGGATCTTTCTATAATCCTCAAGGGGTCCATAGGAATCGATATGCTAATTCCTCCCCTGATATCCCCTTCCTTATATCCCTGCGATGCATGGCACTTCAAACAGGCCTTTTCCGTTACGAATGGGCGCATGAAACGAAAATATTCCTTCCCTGACAGCATTTCAATAGAACCGATCTTTTCTGTTCCCACCTCAAATAATTCAAGCGCCTTTCTTTCCCATGAATCCGGGGTATTTTCAGGCCGGATGGGCTTGAGACTGGTAATGTGCCCACTAAAGTTCTGCGTCTCCGTGGCCAGTTCGTTCACCTGGCGGGTCATGTAGGCCGGATTGACCAGGGTAAGAGACAGCCCGTCGCTGGTCTTGACGTCGCGCTTTGGAACCTTGAGGTACGGGTTGGGCGGGGTCATTTCTGAAACGGGAACATACACACCACCCTGCTTTGCAACCCAGAATCGATATATGACGTCCTTATCATGAGAAATCTGGGCGCTGGTCTGGGCGACGCTCAGGATAGAACGATTTAACTGGTAGATATTAAATCCCAGAGAGGTAATAACTCCCGCAGTCCATATTAAGACAAGGGTTAACAAATATCGACTAACATCTATTATCCGGGACTTCGTCTCAGACACGTCTTTCATTTATCATCCTCCGAGGTAAATGGCCATCCTTGTCTACGAGCGAACAAATCTTACTTTTTACGACACCATCAAAAATTTACCTGGTTCCTATTTTTTTTCCTGGAAAACCTTGATGGATTTGGTCTATTTTGTTTTTTATTCTTTGCGGCAAAGAATTCTTGCTTTCTTCGCTGTTTCTCTTTCTCCGATTCCTTTTTTTCCGTTTTGGTCATTGGTTTGTCTGTTTGCGGAAAAGGGTTTTCTTCTACACGTTCGATTCTATGGTTTATCAATTTTTCAATGTCTTTTATATACTCATTTTCTTCCGGTTCGCAAAGGGATATAGCATTACCTTCTTCCCCTGCTCTACCGGATCTGCCAATTCTGTGGACGTATGTTTCGGCTATATTCGGTATATCATAATTGATGACATATTTCAGTTTGTCAATATCAATACCTCTTGCAGCAATATCTGTTGCCACCAGGACCTTGATTTCTCCGGATTTAAATTCCGCCAGGACCTTTTGTCTATAATTTTGGGCTTTATCGCCATGCATAACTGCCGACTTGATTTTATGTTTTTTCAGGTTACGAGCAATTTTGTCTGCACCATGTTTTGTTCGGGAAAACAACAATACCTGATCGATCTTTTGATCCAGAAGTATATGGTTCAGCAAATCTTTTTTATCTGTTTTATTGGTATAATAAAGATACTGGTTTATCGTTTCAGCAGGTGATGAAACCGGACTTACTTCGACTTTCTTAGGATTTTTCAGGATTTGCCTCGAAAGTCCTACAATATTTCCCGGCATTGTTGCTGAAAAAAACAAGGACTGCCGTTTCGCTGGCAATTTGGCGATGATCTTTCGAATATCGTTGATGAAACCCAGGTCGAGCATCCGGTCAGCTTCGTCCAGCACGAAGTATTCGACGGCCTGCAATCTGACGAAACCCTGATTCATTAAGTCCAGAAGTCTTCCGGGCGTTGCAACGAGGATATCAACACCTTTGTGAAGGGCATTTGTTTGCCCGCCTTGCTTCACACCACCAAAAATGACAGTGTTTTTGATTCCTGTATATTTTCCATAAGTTGTAAAACTGGCGCCAATCTGAATCGCCAATTCACGGGTAGGAGTAACGATGAGCGATTTAATTATGCGAGGGCTGTTATTCCGCTGACGGTCAATAAAAAGGTGCTGCAGGATGGGAACAGCAAAAGCCGCAGTTTTACCTGTCCCGGTCTGGGCACTGCCTAATACATCATTTCTATTTAGAATGAGTGGAATAGCTTTTTCTTGTATTGATGTTGGCTCAGTATAATTTTCTTCTTTTAGAGCCTTTAAGATAGGCTCAATAATTTCCAGATCTTTAAATTTCATTATTCTCTCTTTTTATTCCAAACTAAAATATTATTATAAACACAATTGTTTATAATTTTCCTTTAACAAAAAACGTGAAACTTTGACCAAAATACTTTTACTTAAGAGTATAACATGGATTAGACGGCCTAATAGCCGTAGTTAATTACGGCTGTTTTGCCGTATATTACTTTTTTTGTAATTTATCTAACAATTATCGTAAATACAATATGATCAAGGTTTATATTGAAATTGAAAATGCGCATTAAAGCAATAGATTCGGTTTCAAGATAGAATCGGAAGAGTCGGTGTCAAAGCTTGACACCTTAGTTTCGGTTCTGAGGAGCAGGTGAAGACCGCCAGAAGCATCTATCCTGGCTTTTTTTAGCATGTATTTTTTATATCACTTATCCCCATCCATTAGCAACTTATAATGTGAAGATGTCCCCTGTGTTCATTGAATCTACCAGTATTGTTATACTTTGGAGTTTTTGGGAAGAAAAAAAACTATCGGTGTCCCAATCATCCCAAGTAATGCACTCACGATAAATGCCATTTTGAGGCCTATAATATCTGCCAGCCATCCAACAAAAAAAACAACCAGAGCAGTAACCAAAAAACTTATACCCATATAAAGACCATTTGCAGCTCCTCTGCAATCTCTGGAGTTCTCCTGCACAATAGCGAGTTTAACAGCTGTTGTAGAAAATAAGATGCATCCTAACAATACAAGAACAGGCATTGTCGCCCACCTTGGAGCATAAATAAGAGCAAGCATTAAAATTGATGAGCACGGTATAGCTATCAAAAGAATATTTTTACGTCCTATTTTATCACTGATTGTACCGCCAAGCAGAGCTCCTATTGCTCCTGACAATTCAAGTACCGCCAGGCCTGCACCCCCAAACAACAAGCTGTTCCCCTCTGCCACAAGATATGTTGGTAAAAATGCCACAAGAATTCCACCCATGAATGTAGAAAAGATCATTATGCCGGTAAGCGGTATCATAACGTGGTCTATACTGCGCCATATCTGTAACAAACCTGCATTCTCATTTTTACGGCCCGATACATTGACAAAATTAACGTCTTTTAATTTTATGTACAGAAATACTGAAGCAAAAATACCTAAAATCATAACAGGATAACTTCCATCAAACCCAAGTATCGAGACAGTCCAGACAGCAAAAAGAGGCCCGAAAGTTCGAGCCAGTTCGCCTCCAGTCTGCCATAAACTCATGCCAAAGCCAATTTTCACGCCAGATACCCGGGTAATCATCACAGGAGCTATTACATGAAAAATCGCCGCGCTCGTTCCTGCCGTCAGCAGTAAAACACATACCATTGCATAGCTGTGTGCAACACCCAGCAGGCTCATTGCAATACCGGTAAGCGCGGGCGCCCAGATTGCAAGATAATATATATTACAACGGTCGGATATAATACCGAATAATGGGTTTAAAAGAGAAGGGATACGAAAAAAGAATGTAAAAGAACCGGCCAGAGCCATAGAAAGACCAAATTTGTTTATAAGAAGAGGTAAAAATGTTGCAAGAAAACTAGCAAAAATATCATGGGCAAAATGTCCTCCGGAAATGCTTAACACCTTACCTAACTGAAACTCTGATTTTGTTTTGTCCAATATCAACCTCTGTACAACAAATTTCTTTTTTAAGGATAACTGCATATTCCGCTCAAATCAGCCACCTGGTCGGAGCGAAGCAACGGCAAGAACACCCGGGTCGTTTCCAACTGCCCCCTCTATTTGTGACCCTCACTTGTTCTCGTTATATCGCCATATAATTCGGAGGCAAGCTTCCGTAACCCCTTTTCGCCCATTTCTCCACCAATATTAGTAACAATGACGATAGCTATGTCACGATTTTTGTCCAACCAGATATGTGCTAAATTCAATCCATTCGAACCGCCATGATACATAAGGGGGTATGGAGCCCAGTCTACATCTAATTCTCCCCAGCCAAGTGCATACTTGCCACGGGGCGGTATTCCTGGAGGTGTACCTTTTTTATTGGGTAAGGTAATGACAGGGGTATGAAGTTTTTCTATGGTTTTACTCTTGACAATAAAGGGTTTGCGATTACCATTACCAGCGTTCCACCCAGCCCAACGTGCAAAATCAAGAACTGACATATGCACTATCCCTGCTGGACCAATTATTGGGGGATTATCCCCATTCGGGCCCGCAAGTCGAGCTTCCACCCTGCCATTTATTATCAAATGTCCAAGAGGAGCATCAATCTTGCCAAGCGACGACTGGCATCCAAGTCCTGCTGTTTTTAAGCCAAGCGGGGTAAAAATACGTTTTGTAATCAACTCATCCCAGGTCTCTCGGTTTACACGCTCGATCATCGCGCCCACAAGAGTATACCCCATATTTGAGTAGGCAAATTTTGTTCCAGACTCAGATGCCAGGGGAAATTTGCACCATTGTTCAACGAGCCAATATCGCAAATCATCAAGATTTCCCTCTTGCTCGTAAGATGCTTTGAGTAGATTACAAAAATCATCATTATCACCGGGCATGCCGCTTGTATGGGAAAGAAGTTGCTCGAGAGTAACAGCTCGTACTTTTGAGTCCATTTTGTCAGCAATTTCTGGGAAAATTTCGGCTATAGTTGAGTGCCAATTCATTTTCCCTTCTTCAACCATTATGGCGGCAAGAAGCGCCGTCATAGCTTTAGTGTCAGAACCTATATGAAAAGGATCGTTAATGGTTACTGGTATGTTCGAGCCAAATTTACGTACACCAACAGCACCAGAGAAGATGATTTCACCATTCTTTACTACTGCAGCACCGATAGCAGGTAAATTGAAATCACTAAGATAAGGTTTTAGTATCAGATTAAGAGAATTTTGTCCCTTTGCAGTCCCTGGATTTAAAAGGACACATATCATCAGTAGGCCAATGGATAAACAGGATCGAGTTTTTATCATGGTTGATTATCTCCAGAACTGTATGCTGAAAACACTTAAACTTCTATACCCTCTTGGATCTTGACCAATTAAACAACATGGGTCAAGGGCAGACTTGACCCTATTTCTTTGTTCCTTCGATTTATGGTCAATAATGTTATATTTTAACCAGAAAAACAAATAATTTTAAAGGAGAATCTTATTGACTGCCATAATTAATCCATAATATTAGATTATACAAAATCTGGAATCCTTCAAAACATTGAATGCATGAATCACATAGCGAAAGTCGTTGCTATTTTTTCAACGTTCACAGTTGATACTTATCATCAATGGCAGTACAGAATCGCAGGGATGGATTATTACTGTTTCAGGGAGAGAGCTTTGAAAAATGTTCAATTTTGCTCAAGTTCAAGGAAGGCGACCAATTTTAAAAGTAGGAATACATTGAGTATTTCGAGGCTTAAAATTTGAGACTGACGCAGTAATTGGGCAAAAGGGGAAGTTTTGCAAAGGTCTCAGGGAGGAATGGAGATGGGAATATGGCTGCGCAGGGTATGTGCACTGGGATTGATCTCACTTGGCATGGCGTTGATTTTTCTGCCTTTCAATGAGACCCGCTCGGGGATTGTTGAAAAGGAATCGGTTTCTTTACAGAAAGCGGAATTGCTCAACCTGGATGAGATAGATACTCAATTTCCAGGGGTGGAGATCACAGACATTACCGGTCCTGAACTGAATCCCGATGACTATCCCGATCTCTGGAGGGTATTTATGGATCTGGGTGAAGACTGGACCAGTGACTCCGGTGATCTGAATGAGTGGAAGAGGTTTCAGAATTCTGTCCTGAAAGGGATATCAAAAGCCCGCCTCGTTGTTTTCAGGGAGGGTTTAGTTTCCGCTACAATCGGTAAAGATAAAAAAGCAGGGAAAGATGCTCCTGAAACCGCCCTCTTCTCTTATCTGGGTCGATACAATCCCAATATCAAAGAACTCACAGAATCGGATCTGACCGATTATCCTGCAATAACCCGTGTCGTAAAGCGCCTTGATGCCAGTGGCACAGGGGATATTGGTTCGGCTACGATATCAAAAAATGAATGGGATCGGATGGTGGACCGGTACTTGGAGCCGCTCGTTGATTCCCAGACATTCAACTTCAAGGGCACCTTCTACGAACCCGAGTTTGGCTGGGATGCCATTAAAATGGAGGGCAGGATTTCCGGCCTTCGAATAACATTGAAGGTACTTGGAGTTATATCGCTACTGATTGGATTTCTGCTCCTGAGGAGGCTCTATTTTCGAAAGGCTGGGATTATGGTTAACCCCCGAGGAATTGCCATCTTTTACGATGTGATAACACTGCTCGTTGCCATACCTTCCGCCTACATGATCATAAACACTGTTTTGTCAAAGACGATGTATATTCCTCCGATCATTGATGATGATTACATGCGGCTCATGGGCATTTTTCTCTTCTGTGCCGGTATCCCGATCCTCTCACTTTTTACCAGCCGATTTACGTCGCAGAGTGTGGAAATTGATTCGGAAGGAATCCATGTAGACAGTCTGGGTGAAAAATGCTCCATTAGGTGGGACTCTCTTGACTCGATGGACTTCTCCGACGAATATGTCCTTGTGTTCCGATTGGGAATACCAATTCCGAGACAGCTTCAGAAACGCCTCACGCTGGAGAGTAAGACAGGACAGCGTGTGATTATCAACGAACCTCAATTGAAATCGATTAAGAGGCAAATCGCTTTGAGATTTGAGCAACATGCACCTAATCACTTGAGAGACGAAATAAAGCAGCTCCTGGCAACGTGGTGAGCCTCAGAGGGTGCACCCATTACGCCTCTAACAGATGTCTCATTCTCGAAAAATGGGGTCAAGGACAGACCCAATTTTTTGCTCGGGGGGTAATATGTCAAGCAGATGGTATATTCCTTTCAGAAGCACCTAATCTGTCCCGCAGCCGCCGTTAGTTAGCGGCAGTCGGGTTCAGCCTGTTAAAAACAACTAAGAATTTTTTCAATCGTCTTTACACAAACCGGGTCCCATTTGGTTCCGGAATTTTTATTAAGAATACCCAAGGCTACTTCCTTTGTCATACTTTTCTGATAGGGACGATCCGTGGTCATCGCATCATAGCTGTCTGCTACAGCCAGAATTTTAGCACCTAAAGGGATTTCAACATCATTGATGCCACGGGGATAGCCTTTTCCGTCCGGCCTCTCATGATGGCAGTGCACATATTCCAACGCAGGACCAAGAAAATCAAGATCCTTGAGAATTTCTGATCCGGTTGTCGGATGTTTAATAATTTCTTTTAGCATTTCACTGGTATTTTTATTTTCATGAGCCTGGAATAAAATATCGGGAAACCCTATTTTACCTATATCATGCACAATTCCCGCAAGTCGGACAAATTCAATCTCTTCGTCATTCATCCCAATCTGAACAGCCATTTTCTTTGCCAGTTCACTGACCCTGGCAGTATGACCTTCTGTATATTCATCTCTCGCTGCAAGGGCATTTGCCAGGGAGGAAACCACTTTAATAGTATTCTGCCTGATAGTATCATTCATGTTTTTCAATTCTTTCACAAGCATTTCAAGGTGGTATTCCCTGGCTTCCACCTTGACCATCATCAATCCCATGGCCTCGGCAATTGTCCTTATAGTTTCGGAGTGATCCGGTGAAGTCAATGACATAATATCGTTTGAATAATTCCCTTTGGCTATATCGTCGATGATTACGAGCAATTTGTCCAATGATTCCAAAAGACTCCCTCCCAATAATAATGAAGTTATTGGTGAATTCAACTTCAAAGTGCACCACATAAATTAATAGTAGGACATGACAGGTTTTCTGGTATATTGAGAAGAACTCAGAAAACTCAGGGACATCCTATATTCCTTTTGTCAAGGGCAGACTTGACCCCATTTGTTGACACTAAGTTTACTCTTTTTATGCCTTATCACCAGGCGTCGCTGATGCAAAGATTCCTTCCGTGTCGGCCCTGGTTTCCTCTGGCTTTCTTTTAGATGGTTGTGTGTTAAATGCTTCCCCAGGCGTATAACTCATCACTTGTTCGAAATATTCCTGATGGAAGCCCAGGCTTTCCATATACTTCCATTGTTCTTCATTTTTTTTTGATTTCTGCGCTCCAAAGATGAGATCGTGTTCGTCAAATACTCTGTCAAGATTCATATTGGTATTCATGCCCATTGCCTTTGCAAGTTCTCGTGTATCTTCATAGATCTCCTCTTTGTTCCCATTTTTTGGAAATACTGCATATATTTTGGAGCTGCCTGCTAGTTGATGTACTTCCTCATTGACGACTCGTATCGCTTTTTGGAAGAGAGTTTTGAAGCCGTTTATACCATACTTCGGCAGGACACAAGATGGACCAAGGCGATAGGCATAATCTGGTCCTTCAGCAAAATGGCCTTTATTTTTCGAAGCCTGCCTCCGTCTCAGCATTAGAAATCCTACAATCTTTCCTTGATCTTTCAAACAGAAGCAACTCTCCTTGATTGAATCATTGTATATATTCATGAGAAACTGCAAACGTTTAGATTTGAAGTATCGCTTATCAATTTCACTAATGGCTTCCAGGTTATGTGCATCGAGGCTTTCTATCTGTATATTCTCACCCAGATTAATTTCCTCATATTCTACCTTGAGGGGTAACTCGGCTTCCTGAGCCGTAGTAAAGGCTTCTGCATGGAATCCCACCTTTTTGTAAAGACTTATTGCTAAAGGAACCGCCGCCAGTCGAAATGTGAGAACATGCTTGTTTTCGTGCAGATAATCTATAACTCCTCTGATCAGTTTAGCTGCAAGTCCCATTCCTCTGGCTTCTTTTGCTACAATGATATTACCGATCCAGGCTTGATTGACATAATTTGTGGTAAAGATGCTCCCTACAATGCGTCCATTTTTGAGGAGTGTAAAACAATCCTGATTCAAATTCAAATACCTCTTGAGTTCATGATGGTCGTAATAGTACCACCCCTCTTTATTCATTAACTCAATTACTTCGTCTATATGCTTTTCGAATAAGCTTAAAACCTTCACTCCAGGTATATTTAAAGTAATTTCTGTCATATTAAACTCTCTAAAATATCATCAATCGTGATCAAAGAAAAATGCCTAATATTCTTTCAATTTGGAATTGTCTGTAATTAAACAGCAACTAACGATTTAAATCAGCGGCGGCTGTAAGTCGTCTTCCGGGTAAAGGCACCGGTTACCCGGCGCCCTCCCCACAGACCCGTACGTGAAG
>CAYYMU010000059.1:7909-11149 GCA_964472445.1 uncultured Desulfobacteraceae bacterium | reverse complement strand
AAACAGTTTTCTAATTTTAATTTAATCATAACTGAAGACTGATTGCTCAAAAGTCATTCTGGTTTCTTAACACTTAACACCTAACAAAAAGGTTTTTTACGAATGATTGATTCAAACACATATTTATATGCAGTGCTTGGAAATCCAATATCACACAGCTTAAGCCCTGTAATGCACAACAGTGCTTTTACTCATACGGGATACAAAGGAGTATATCTTGCATTCAAAGTAAAAGAGGGAAATCTGGCTTTCGCAATCAACGGCATAAGAGCGCTTGGCATAAAAGGCGCAAGCATTACAATACCCCATAAGGTAGAAGTGATGAAGTTCCTTGATAGTATAGATAAAAAAGCTTTGAAAATAGGCGCTGTCAATACTATTGTTAACAGAGACGGCAAACTTTTTGGGTATAATACAGATTGTCTTGGCGCCACAAATGCACTATTAAAAAAAACAGTTATTAAAGACAGGCATGTAGTTATTCTTGGTTCAGGCGGAGCTGCGCGTGCAATAGGTTTTGGAATAGTATCAGAAGGTGGAAAATTAAGCATTTTAGGTGTGTTAAAAGATGAGGGGGAAAATCTGGCAAATGACCTCGGGGTTAATTATTACCATCCTTCAGAGCTTGGAAATGTTGGTTGCCAGATTTTGATAAATGCGACCCCTGTTGGCATGACACCACATACAAAAGCAATGCCTGTACAAAGAAAAGACTTAAATAAAGACATGGTTGTCATGGATATTGTTTATAATCCAATAAAAACTACCCTGTTAAAAGAGGCCGAAGATATAGGCTGTATTACTGTAAACGGTGCCTCAATGTTTGTATATCAGGGAGTTGCTCAGTTTGAAATGTGGACCGGAAAGAAAGCGCCTGTTGACATAATGAGAAGGACTGTGCTGGATGCCCTTGGAAAGGGCGCTGTCCAAGAAAAAGTGCCTAAAGTGAGCTAAAGTGCCTAAAGTTAAGGAATGCGCCTTTGGCGCAGCCAATTTTATATAAAAAGATGGAGCAAAGCGACTCATTAACTTTAGGCATTTTAGGCACTTTAGCTCACTTCAGGCACTTATAACTTGAGGAATAATGATCGAGATAAAATCCCAGACAATAAAGAAGAATGTTGAGGTCGCTGTCCCGGGATCAAAAAGCTATACGCACAGAATTTTGATTGCAGCAGCCCTGTCTGATGGAGTATGCACCATAGATAATTGTCTGAAAAGTGAAGACACTCTATTTACTATGAGTGCTCTCAGGCAATTCGGTGTAAGGATAGATGATAGCGATGACAGGATAATAGTACACGGGACAAACGGCATATTAAAGCCGTGCGTCGATCTTGTCTATCTTGGTAATTCCGGAACATCCATGCGTCTTTTAACCGGAGTTGCAGCACTCGGAGACGGCATGTATACGCTTACAGGTACAAAGCGCATGTCCGAGAGGCCTGTTTATGATCTTTTAGATGGTTTGAACCAGATCGGAGTCTTTGCCCGCAGCATTAACAATAATGGATGCCCTCCTGTTGAGATAAAAGGTGGTAGAGTAAAAGGGGGCAGGCTGTCACTGAAATGCAGAATAAGCAGCCAGTATCTGTCTTCTCTTCTCTTAATGTCGCCGTATACACAAAAAGGCCTTGAAATAACTGTTACAGAAGGCCCTGTCTCCAGGCCGTATATAGATATGACCGTTGATATAATGACGAAGCTCGGGGTTAATGTCATGCGTGATGGATACAGGAGTTTTACGGTAAATGGCCATCAGGTATACAAGGCAGGTTCCTATATAGTGGAGCCGGACTGCTCACAGGCAGGATATTTCTGGGCTGCTGCTGCAATAAAAGGTTCAAGGATCAAGGTTAATGGAATTACTGGGACATCAAGGCAGGGCGATGTCCGTTTTACAGAGGTGCTTGAATCGATGGGGTGCGTGGTATCTCATGAAAACGATGGAATTGCTGTTTCAGGCGGGCCTCTTTCTGCGGTTGAGGTCGATATGGCTGACATGCCGGATATGGTTCCGACCTTAGCCGTTGTTGCAGCCTTTGCAAAAGGCAGAACTCTTATAAAAAACGTAGCTCATTTGAAGGCAAAGGAGAGCGATCGACTGGCTGCTGTGGTCAATGAACTTTCAAAGATGAATATCAAAGCCGGCTGCACTGATACTGATTTGGAAATCCAGGGGGGCAGGCCTTGCAGCGCAGTTATTGATACATACAAGGATCATAGAATAGCCATGAGTTTTGCCGTTGCAGGGCTTGTAGTGCCTGGTGTTTTTATCAAGGATGAAAGATGCGTTGAAAAGTCATTTCCTGATTTCTGGAATGTATTTGAAAAATTGTATAATTGAAAAAAGAATTAAATAACAATCACGAAAACACGAAAGTACGAAGACACGAAAACAATAAAGAATCCTGGCCCTGAGGCGACCAGGGTTCGATATTGGATGTTCTTTTTTTAAACACAAAAATCAAAGGCAGTGCCATCTATCTCTGCCCTGGCCCAAAGGACCAGGTTTTTCAGGACAAAATAAATACCGAAGATCAGAGATTAGTGGTCGGTGATTAGTTATCAGTTGTCTGTTATCAGAAACCGTGAACCGTTGAAC
Source organism: uncultured Desulfobacteraceae bacterium (assembly GCA_964472445.1). Taxonomy (GTDB): domain Bacteria; phylum Desulfobacterota; class Desulfobacteria; order Desulfobacterales; family ETH-SRB1; genus CAYYMU01. The sequence goes on along the minus strand of CAYYMU010000059.1, from coordinate 8,544 downwards.
CGTAAACTATGAACAACATATATTTAACAGGATATAGATGCACCGGCAAAACTTCTGTGGGAAAATCTCTTGCCAGGATTCTTAGCTGGCGCTTTATTGACGCTGATCTGGAGCTGGTTGACAGGCACGGTATGACAATTTCTGAAATTGTATTAAAAGAGGGATGGAGCTCATTTCGAGAAAAGGAAAAGGCTATCGTAAAGAGGCTGAGTACTCTTGATAGACACGTAGTAGCAACAGGGGGAGGCGTAGTCCTCGATATTGAGAACGTGGAGCAGATGAAAAAAAGCGGAACAATTATCTGGTTGAAGGCAATACCTGAAACCATTAAAGAGAGGATTTTGCAGGATAAGAACACTGAAGAACTGCGTCCATCCTTAACATCAAAGGGCCTGATCGAAGAGATTGAAGAGACTCTTCTGGACCGGAAGCCACTATATGAAAACGCAATGAATTTTTCTGTTAATACTGACGATCGCAGCATAGATGATATATGCGGGAAGATTATTAGAAAGTTACAAGTGACTAAAGTGCCTAAAGTGAGCTAAAGTTAATGAATCGTTTTACTCCATTTTTTTATATAAAATTGGTTGCGCCAAAGGCGCATTCCTCAACTTTAGTCACTTGTAACTTTA
>CAYYMU010000059.1:1455-7809 GCA_964472445.1 uncultured Desulfobacteraceae bacterium | reverse complement strand
AACTTTAGTCACTTGTAACTTTATAGGGAGTAAATATGCCTGGAAACAGTTTTGGAACATTATTCAGAATAACCACATGGGGCGAATCTCATGGTAAAGGCGTTGGCGTTGTCATTGATGGATGTCCGCCGAAGATACAGCTTGATGAGGATATTGTTCAGAATATGCTTGACCGCAGGCGGCCCGGCAATTCGCCGGCAAGCACCAGCAGAAAAGAACCAGACAAAGCTGTTATTATGTCGGGAGTTTTTGAAGGTTTAACAACCGGGACTTCTTTAATGATAATGATTTACAACAAAGACGCAGATTCAAGTGCTTATGAAAAATACTCAAAAATTTTCAGGCCCGGTCACGGTGATATAACATATATGGCAAAATACGGGATACGTGACTGGCGCGGCGGAGGCCGTGCATCTGCGAGGGAAACAGCTGCAAGGGTGGCTGCAGGGGCTGTCGCAAAGGCTGTTCTTGACAGGGAGAAAATTAAGGTTTTTGCATATACTGTTGAGCTTGGCGGCGTAAAGGCGGAAAAACGTGATTTGGGCATGATTGACAAAAATATGTTTTGCTGTCCTGATATGGCTGCTGTTGAAAAAATGGAAAAGCGGATTGCAAGTGTAAAAAAAGAGGGTGATTCAACAGGCGGCATCGTGGAAATCCTTATAAAAGGAGTCCCACGTGGTTTGGGAGAGCCGGTGTTTGACAAACTTGATGCAGATCTGGCTAAGGCTTTAATGAGTATCGGAGCTGTTAAAGGCGTGGAAATAGGTTCAGGGTTTAAATCTGCTGCAATGAAAGGTTCTGAAAATAATGATGCTATAACTTCCCAAGGCTTTTGCACAAATAATGCCGGCGGTATCCTTGCCGGCATATCCAATGGAGATGATATAATTATACGCGTGGCTGTAAAACCAATACCTTCTATCAAAATTGAGCAGAATACAATTGATTTGTCAGGAAATCCAAAAACCATATCAATCAAGGGGCGCCACGATATTTCAGCAATTCCACGCATCAATGTTGTATGTGAGGCAATGGCAAGCCTTGTTATTACTGATCATTTTTTAAGACAAAGAGCTGTTCAATGAAAAATACTGTAATCGGTATTATAGGCGGTACAGGCAACATGGGACGCTGGTTTGAGGACTTTTTTTCAAAGGCAGGCCACAAGGTTCTTGTTTCAGGCAGAAAAACGTCACTTACGCCGGCAGATATGGCAAAAAAAAGTAATATCATAATGCTGAGCGTGCCGATTGATGCGGCCATGTCTATTTGCGAAGATATTGGTCCGCTACTGAGCCACGACCAGCTTTTAATGGATTTATGCTCTCTTAAAGAAACCATTTTAAAGAAAATGCTTAGTTCTACACAGGCACAGGTTGTTGGCACACATCCTCTGTTTGGACCTTTTACAGACTCCATAAAAGGACAGAATGTTATTATATGCCCGGGCAGGGGAACAGCCTGGCTTAAATGGGTTGAAGAAGAATTTCAGTCAAAAGGCGCTGTTGTCAAGCGTATGGATCCGATTTCACATGACAGGAACATGGCTGTTGTCCAGGGACTTACCCATTTTTTAACTGTTTGTATGGGAAGAACTCTTCAAAAAATGAACATGGTTCCTGATGAAGCAAAATCTTGTTCAACCCCTGTTTTCAGGCTGAACATCGATCTGATCGGACGTCTTTTTTCACAGGATCCTGACCTTTATGCAAGCATTGTTGGATCAAACAGGCATGTTAAAGATGTAATGGCGATTTTTATGTCTGCTATGTATGAAGCAAAGGAATCACTTTTTTCGGATAAGGAGGGCGAGGCAACTGCCTATCTGAATGATATCCGCGATTTTTTTGAAAAGTTTTGTCCGGAGGGCCTTAAAGAAAGCAATAAAATCTTAAAGGAGCTTTATTCATAATTTTTCCACGTAACCCTCAAAGTCTTTTTCCATAAGAAAACAAGAGATCGTTTCACTTACCTTGTCTGCTGTGTCAACATGATAAACACCCTTTTCGTCAGTACCGGCTTCTTCTTTTGCTTTTGCAACAATTGTTTCAAGAGCGGCAACTGTTATTTCTACATTAACATTAATCCTGATGGTGTTGTTTGTTTTGGTCATATTGTTAATCACTCCTTTTGCGTTTGTCATTCTTTTTCTATACCTCATCCCTGCGAAAGGTTTTTTTATCTTCGTTTGCTTCGTGTTCTTCGTGGTAAAAATATCGCGGTACGCTCCTTAAGATTTTCTTAAGTTAATGGTGCTGATCTATAAATGACATGATAAATAATATCAAGAATTTTTCGACAAAGACGTTTGTCTGATATTTCTCAGGTTTTTTGTAATCAAAGGCATTAATCTTGACTTTAAATACCATATTGGAGTAAAATAAGTAAATTTATAAAAAAATCCGAAATTTCACATTTTCACCACGAAGAGCACGAAGCAATCGAAGCAATCGAAGATAAAGAAAAAATCCTTCGTGTTCTTCGTGGTGAAACAAATGAGACCTTTGAAAAATGTTCAATTTTGTTCAAGTTCAAGGAAGGCAAAAATTTTAAACGTAGGAATACATTGAGTATTTCGAGGCTTAAAATTTGAGTTTACCCCGTAGCTCCGGCAGATGGTACTGGGGCCTGACGTAGTAATTGGGCAAAAGGGGAGGTTTTTCAAAGGTCTCACAAATATGAAATAGTGTTAAGTGTTTGAAATTTGGAAAATCGGAATGATAGATATAACACCTAACATTTAACACCTAACACTTTGCAGGAGTTATTATGAGGCGAAATTACTTGTTTCTTTTCAGCGTTTTTGTTTTATTTATACTCGGTCAGAGTCCTGGTATATGTAAGGAATGGTCTAATATCACAATACGTCTTCTCCCTGATTCCAGCTTTGCGTCAGTAGAAGCAGAGACAGGGAAGAAAATAAGACATTGCCCTCATCACGATATGAACGGCAGGCTGGATGAAGAACAGTTGATATATGTTTTGGGGAAGTTTGATGACGAAAAATGGCTGCATTCGGATAATGAACAAATTGCCAGAAAGCATCTCGAGAGCCATTATGATAAGGTTATGGCAGGGATAATGAAAAAAGGGTTGCATAATCCTGTGAATATCAACAAGGCAAAACTTGCCGAACTGGTAGCTCTTCCCCATATAGGGCCTGTTCTCGCTGTGAAGATTGTTGAATACAGGACAAGTATTTCCATGTTTGAAACTATAGAACAGATAAAAAAAGTAGAAGGAATCGGTTTAGGCACATTTAATGCTATCAAATACTATATTAGCGTAAATTAGGTTTAAGTCTCACGGTTCAAGGTTCAACGGTTCAAAGCTCAAGGATTCTTTACTCACCCATTATACCACTGCCTTTGTGTGAGACGTTTTCCTCTGCGCCTCTGTGGTGAGATTTAAACTTTTTCGTACATACAATGGATCAAATATGAAAAAAGCATTAATTACAGGAATAACCGGGCAGGATGGCGCTTATCTGGCTGAACTTCTTTTAACTAAAGGATACGAGGTCCATGGAATAAAACGTCGTTCTTCTCTTTTTAATACTCAAAGGGTTGATCATCTTTACAAGGATCCTCATGAAAAAGGCCGCAGATTTGTCCTTCACTATGGAGATTTAACAGATGCAGCCAACCTTATCAGTATAATACAGAAAATCCAGCCTGATGAAATCTATAATCTCGCAGCGCAGAGTCATGTTCAGGTTTCGTTTGAGACGCCTGAATATACGGCAAATACAAACGCGCTTGGGGCATTGCGAATTCTGGAAGCTATCAGAATGCTTGGGCTTGAAAAAAAAACCAGGTTTTACCAGGCATCTACATCTGAACTCTACGGCAAGGTAAGAGAAACTCCTCAAAACGAGAATACCCCGTTCTATCCACGTTCTCCTTATGCATGTGCAAAACTATATGCTTACTGGTGTACGGTAAATTACAGGGAGGCATACAACATTTATGCCTGCAACGGCATTCTTTTTAATCACGAATCACCCATACGGGGTGAAACCTTTGTGACACGCAAGATAACCCGGGCGGTTGCGCGCATAGCTTTTGGTCTTCAGGATTCTTTATATCTTGGCAATATTAATGCAAAGCGTGATTGGGGGCATGCCAGTGATTTTGTGCGTTTGCAATGGCTTATTTTGCAGCAGGATGAACCCGAAGATTTTGTTATTGCAACAGGAGAGCAGCATTCTGTAAAAGAATTCTGCAGCCTGGCTTTTGAGAGAATCGGCATTAACCTGGCATGGAAAGGCCATGGCGTTGATGAAAAAGGTATTATAGCTGGAATAGTTCCCAGCGATATGATGGAAAGATATAAGGCATACACCATGCTCCAAAACCTTAAAAAAGGGCGGCTTGCAGTTTCAGTTGATCCTAATTACTTTCGTCCTACTGAGGTAGAAACACTGCTTGGCGATCCATCAAAAGCGCGTAAAAAGCTTGGCTGGAAGCCGGAGATTTCATTTAAAAATATGATAGATGAAATGGTGGAACACGATCTTGACGAGGCAGCGCGGGAAGCCATCTGTCGTAAAAACGGATTTCCGCTTCCATCAAGTTGCGAAGCAAATATGTAGTCTGATGAATTCGTAAAAAAACCGAATTCATCAGGCAAAGCACTCTAGCGGATTAGGCTGAAGGCTGTGAGGATAGGGATTAGAAACTGGAAATTAGAAATTTGGAAAACCGGGGAACTTATATATAACTGAGCGAAGCGAATCCTTAACTTTAGGCATTTTAGGCACTTTAATATACTTTAGGCACTTAAATTTAGCACCTGAACCTTGAGCTCTAAACCTTAAACCTTGAACCGTGAATTTTAAACCAATGAACCCAAATTCCTTAATATACATCGCAGGCCATAACGGCATGGTGGGTTCTGCGCTTTTGCGTAAACTCAAAGCCGAAGGTTATTCTAATTTAATTACCAGTACTCATGCTGAACTGGATCTCACACGGCAATCAGAGGTAGAAGCCTTTATGCAGGCGGAAAAGCCTGAACACGTGTTTTTGGCTGCCGCAAAGGTTGGTGGAATACTTGCCAACAGTACCTATCAGGCTGAGTTCATATATAACAACCTTATCATTCAGACCAATATTATTCATGCGGCATGGAAGACAGGGGTAAAGCGTCTGCTCTTTTTGGGATCTTCATGCATTTATCCCAGAGAGTGTCCTCAGCCAATGAAGGAAGAATACCTCCTCACTGGTCCGCTTGAACCAACAAATGAGCCTTATGCGGTGGCTAAGATTGCCGGCATAAAGATGTGCGAGTCATATAATCGTCAGTACAACACAAACTATATTGCGGTCATGCCGACAAATCTTTACGGGCCAAATGACAACTTTGATCTGGAAACCAGCCATGTGTTTCCAGCCATGATGCGCAAGCTTCATCTTGCTAAACTTGCGGCTCAGGGCAGATGGGAAGAAATAAAAAAGGATCAGATTCGTTTTGGCTTTATTCCGAGAGATATTATGGATAATCTTGTTTTGATTTCCAGATTCCATGGCCACGAACTGCCGGATTTTTTGAGTTCTTTTGCCTTTGATTCCAAAGTTTCTTTAGACTCTTCCAGTTTAATCCTCTGGGGCAGCGGAGAACCTAAAAGAGAGTTTCTTCATGTGGACGATCTTGCGGATGCCTGCGTTTTTATAATGAATCTAAATGATGAAGATTTTGCTTCCCTGCTTTCATATCGAATTCCAGCGCTGATAAATATAGGTTCAGGAAAGGACAGCTCTATAAATGAGCTGGCAGGACTTATAAGAGATACAATTGAATTTAAAGGAGAAATTGCTTTTGATAAAACCATGCCTGACGGTATGCCGCGGAAACTGCTGGATGTTTCGAGGCTTACTGACCTTGGTTGGAAACCAAAAATTTCACTTAAACACGGAATCCGCAGCACTTACGAAAACTATCTTAACTTTTAATATTTAACTCGGCCAAGCCGCTTTTTTATTCACCGCAGAGCCGCAGAGTTCGCAAAGAAGTTTATTTTTTTAAATTGTCGTGAGAGGCGACAATTTAAAAAGCAAGCTGTTCAATCTAAATGAAATATACTCGATATGATAATTTTGATAATGCGTTTATTTTTATTTTCCGTAAATTCAATGTGCCCCTTATGCGAGATAGCATAGTAAGAATAGTGAACGAATTAGATGAGTAATCCACTTTTCAGATGATTCTTATTGTTTTCCGTCATCTCAACGGAAAACAATGAAAAATTTAATCTCAGCGTCCTCTGCGGCTCTGCGGTGAATTATTACTATTACTATTGAGGAAAAATGAAAAAATTTAAAAAAAACATACTTTGTATTGGTGCAGGTT
>CAYYMU010000059.1:0-1355 GCA_964472445.1 uncultured Desulfobacteraceae bacterium | reverse complement strand
TATTGAGGAAAAATGAAAAAATTTAAAAAAAACATACTTTGTATTGGTGCAGGTTATGTTGGTGGTCCGACCATGGCTGTTATTGCCCGCAAATGTCCGGAATATAAAATTACAGTCGTAGATATTAATCCAGAGCGTATTAACGAATGGAACTCCGACGACCTGCCTGTTTATGAACCCGGTCTTGATGAAATTGTGAAAAATGTCAGAGGAAAAAACCTTTTTTTCAGCACGGACGTTAAAAAGGGAATTAAAGATTCTGATATTATTTTTGTCAGCGTAAATACCCCGACAAAAAGTTTTGGAGTAGGCGCCGGCATGGCCGCAGATTTGCAGTATTGGGAAAAAACTGCCAGACAGATACTTCAGCATTCCCGGTCTTCAAAAATCATAGTTGAAAAAAGCACGCTTCCGGTTAAAACAGCACAGGCAATGGAGAGGATACTTACCACAAATAATAAAAAAATAAAATTTGAAGTTCTTTCCAACCCTGAATTTCTATCTGAAGGCACGGCAATAAAGGATCTGGAATGTCCTAATCGCGTGCTTATCGGTTCTCAGCAGACTAAAAGCGGTTTAAAGGCAAGAGCTGAGCTGGTTGAAATATATGCTAACTGGGTGGATAAGAGCAGGATAATTAAAACAGATATCTGGAGCAGTGAACTATCAAAGCTTGTATCAAATGCTTTTTTAGCCCAGAGAATATCATCAATCAATGCCATATCCTCCTTGTGTGAAAAAACCGACGCAGATGTTGTTAATGTGGCCAGCGCAATCGGGTTTGACGACCGGATTGGTGATAAATTTCTTAATGCAAGCATTGGTTTTGGGGGATCGTGTTTTAAAAAGGATATTTTAAATCTGGTTTATCTCTGCCGCCATTATGGTCTTAATGAAGTAGCTGACTACTGGGAGCATGTTCTCAAGATAAATGATTTTCAAAAAAATCGTTTTGTTATAAACATGCTTACAGCCATGTTCAATACAATGGCTGATAAAAAAATATGTCTCTTTGGCTTTGCGTTTAAAGCCAATACCGGAGATACCAGAGAAAGCCCGGCTATTTATATTGCAAAAAAACTTATTGAAGAAAAAGCGCTTTTAACAATAACCGATCCAAAGGCATTAAAAAATGCGAAAATTGATTTAAAAGGAATCGACGCAAATATAAGCTATATTGATGATCCCTATGAAGCAGCCTCCAAGAGCCATGCAATTGCAATAATGACTGAATGGGATTTATATGGAGATCTTGATTATGAAAAAATATTCAAATCAATGATAAAACCGGCCTTTATATTTGACGGGAGAAATATCATCGACAGGAATAAACTTTTTAAAATCGGATTCAATGT
>CAYYMU010000058.1:5469-11172 GCA_964472445.1 uncultured Desulfobacteraceae bacterium | reverse complement strand
TCTTAAACCTGACGCAGTAATTGGGCAAAAGGGGAGGTTTTGCAAAGGTCTCACTTGATGCATGGCCGGAATGACAGCAATAGGAGGTACTATGGCATTAGTTCAGATAGAAAATGTTTCTAAAACATATCAGATGGGGGAAGTCCCGGTCAAAGCTCTCCAGAATGTCTCACTTTCTATTGAAGAGGCATCTTTTGTTTCCTTTGTTGGTCCTTCTGGAAGCGGCAAAACCACTATATTAAACATGATCGGTTGTCTCGACAAGCCAACTGTTGGGGATGTTTTTGTTGCCGGAGAGCATGTTAATCTTTTAAATCGCAAGCAAAGTGCTGTTTTCCGAGGTTCTGCGCTTGGTTTTATTTTTCAATCCTTTAATCTTCTTCCTGTTCTAACCACCTATGAGAATATCGAATACCCCCTCGTGATGATAAAAAATATATCACAATCAATAAGAAGCAAAGCTGTACTCAAGGTTCTAAAATCTGTCGGTATGCTGGAGCAAAAAGATAAATTTCCAGACCAGCTTTCAGGCGGACAAAAGCAGCGTGTAGCAATAGCCCGCGCGCTGGTAACACAGCCAAAACTCGTACTGGCAGATGAGCCTACTGCAAATCTTGACAAAAAGTCTGCCGTAAATATCATTCAACTTATGCGTTCCATGCGAGATGAGTTCGGAACTACTTTTATTTTCTCAACGCATGATCCAAAAATCATGAAAGAAGCAGAGGTTATTTTTACACTTGAAGACGGTATGCTTCTGCCTGGGGAGGAAAACAAATGAATAAAATATTTAAAATGGCAATTCTCAACCTGATGCGATACAAAAGAAGAACGCTTCTTACAGCCCTGTTGATTACTGTGGGCATATTAACGGTTATTCTGTTTTCCGGTCTTGCCGGTTCGTTCAAGGAAATGATGATCGGCCAGATTACCGATTCCAACCTGGCGCAAATGCAGATTCATAAAAAAGGCTATGTCTCTTCCATCGACTCAATGCCTTTGAACTTGAATCTAAGCCCGGAAGAATACAAAACAATCGAGAAAATCTTACAGGACAACCCTGATATGGAAGCCTATGCTCCAAGGATAAAACTCAGCACCATGTTGAGTAACTATTCTGAAACAACGAATATCCGTCTTAATGCCGTTGATCCTGAAAAAGAGACAATGGTTTGCCCTGATGTTACAAACCGCATGATATTTAAGAATAATGTCGTAAAAAAAATCTTTGTGAAACCGGGCGAAATCATTATCCCTAAAAATCTGGCCAAAGGAATGAAACTCAAGGCAGGAAGCCCTGTGGTAATTGTAGCCCAAAACAAGGATGGCTCCATAAACGGCCTGAATTTTACTGTGGCCGCAATTATTGAGTCTGTTCTCGGCCCTCAGGGCAAGGAAGGCTATATCCATATTAATGATGCTCGAACCTTGCTGCGCATGGAAAAACCTGAAGTAACGGAGATCGCCATACGTATAAAAAATTTTAACAGGTTAAACGCTGTGTATGCAGACCTGAGTTCTTCTCTGTTAAAATTCAAAAACAAAAAGGGCGGTCCAATATTTGAAATTCATACATGGGAAAAACTATCCCCCTTTGTCAATATAGCAAAAATGATCGACATGATGACCATTTCCATGAAATTTATTATGATTGCTATCGTTCTTATCAGCATTTTAAATGTAATGATCATGTCGGTTTATGAAAGAATCAGAGAAATCGGGACAATGATTGCCATAGGCACCAGCCCTGGTAAAATCATGGGGCTTTTTCTTTCCGAAGGATTTTTTCTTGGCCTGATAAGCGGTCTTGCCGGAAATGTCATCGGCATTGCAGGAATTTACCTTTTAAATATCTTTAAGATCAGGTTTTCTTTTGGCCGGATGGATAACATGTTATTATCACCTTCGATCAATATTAATGAACTGTTCTGGTTAACAGCAATTGTGCTGGTTGTTTCTGTTTTTGCCACCTTGCAGCCGGCATACAAAGCGTCAAAAATGGAACCGGTCGATGCGTTAAGGCATGTATAGTTAGATTCGTGACTTTTTACGAATTCATCAAATATGGGTTATGCTGTTCACAGTTCACGGTTCACAGTTTACGGTTTACGGTTGAAAAAGGCTAATAAAAGGATGTTCCCTGAACCTTTAAACCTGTCACTTTATGTAGAAGTAAGGAACGTTATGAAAAGAATTTTTATTGTAATTATTATTTGTCTTGTAACCGCTGTTCCATTAACCTTTGCTATAGACGGCAATGAGCTGCTGAAACAGGTTGACCGCAACCTCAACCCGGAAAGCTTCGAGATGTACAGAAAGCTTATCAACATAGAACCTGACGGCTCAAAAAAAGAGTTTATCATGTATTCGGTAAAAAAGGGCCTGGACAGTGTTGCATCAATATTCTTGTCCCCTGCCAGTGAAAAAGGACGTTCTACCCTGCGGGTTGGGGATAATATGTGGCTTTACATTCCAAACGTCGGCAAACCAATCCGCATAACCAGCTTACAGTCAGTAACCGGCGGGATCTTCAATAATTCGGATATCCTTAGAATCGATTACAACGCTGAATACAACTGCGACAAGCTGGAAAAAACAGATGATAAATACATCCTTTACTTAAAGGCAAAAACAACGGCTGTCGCTTATGACAGAATCAAGATGTGGGTGGACAATAAAAGATCTGTTCCGACCACAATTGAATGCTTTACCGCATCCGGGATGCTTATCAAGACTCTTTATTTCAAGGAAATGAAAGATTTTGGCGATGGCATTGTACGCCCTGCCGTAATCGAAACAAGCAGCCCTCTATATAAAGGGTATAAATCAATTTTTATATTTGCAAATATGAAAAAGAAGGATTTGCCGGACGAGGTCTTCACATTAAACTATATGCCGAGAATTGACGGTTTACGATAAGGATAGTTATGGAAGGTTCTGAGGTTCAAGGGCTCAAGGATTCGAACGGATTAAAAAATGAACATCGAACATCGAACGTCCAACATCGAATTTTGAATGTTGTTATCGCTTTGCTCCTCAATTTATTCTTTTTTATTCCCATGCTCCGGCTTAAGAATGCATACCATATTGTGGTTATCCTGCTTTATGTGTTTACTTGCATTCTCCCCCTGAATGCGTCAGCCGGGGAATATGATTTTGAAATACCAGACACCAAAGATAAGCCATATCATCTCGGCGGAAATATCGAAACCGATTATACAATATATAGCCTGAACAAGGATTCAGCGATTTATCACCAGAAGTTTTATAACCGCAGTGAAGGTTCCTCTGTTGATTCATATGGTATTACTTTACAGTTGGAAGCAGATTTCAAAAAAGACTTTGCAAGACTGTATGTAAAAACAAATACCAGCATGACACAGAATTACCTCGGGTGGGATGATGGAACAGAATTATACGAAGGGGTTGTTTCGTTTGAGGCCACACCTTCTTTTACTTTTGAAGCCGGGAAAAAGGTAATGAAGTGGGGCAAAGGTTATGCGTGGAATCCCGCTGCCTTTACAAGCAGGCCAAAAGACCCGGATGATCCCGAAGCATCCCTTGAAGGTTATTCAATATTATCTATTGATTATATAAAGAGCCTTTCAGGGCGCATCAAAACAATCGCGTTCACACCGGTAATCATTCCTGTTTATAATGATTTCAATAGCAGTTTTGGGGAGGAAGACCATCTGAATTATGCAGGAAAGCTGTACTTCCTGGCATATGATACTGACATAGATATTATGTTTCTTGCGGGAAAAAGTATTGATGATAAAATCGGGGTCGATTTTTCAAGGAATTTTACAACCAACTTTGAACTGCACGGCGAAGCGGCATTTATTAATAATTTTGAAAAGAAATATATAGACAGTAATGGCAACTTGCACATTAGACAATCTGACGCTGCAAGTTATCTTTTGGGAATTCGTTATTTAAACAGATATGACACAACATTTATTGCAGAGATTTACAGAAACGGCACAGGATTCAGCGAAGAGGAAATAAGCGAATATTACGACTACATTCAAAAAGGATATAATGCTTATCAGACAACAGGCGCCGAAAACAGCCTGAAAAAAAGCCTTAAATACACAAAAGCTTACTACAGTGATAAAAGTTTTATGAAACAATATTTGTATCTCAAAGTCACCCAGAAAGAACCTTTTAATATACTTTACTTCACCCCTTCCATAAATATTATTTTTAATACTGAGGACAAAAGTTATTCATTAACACCGGAATTGTTATATGAACCAATATCAAACCTTGAACTCAAGTTAAAATTCAGCTTGTTTCATGGCGATTTTTACAGTGAGTTTGGAGAAAAGCCGTATGACTACAAAACTGCCTGCTTTATAAAATATTACTTCTGATGACTTCGTAATAAACAGCAATCAAAGTTTTTACATAGTGTCTGAACGAAAACCCGTGCCACATAATTTGTTTTGATTTTTTATCACGAGAGTAACCCTGAAAGGTTATACTGTTTTTACTCATTAATATTGATTTTATTATATATAATATATATAGAAATTCGACAAGTCATGCAGTATGTAAAAACACAACTAAAACAGGTCTCATCAGATCTATATAAGACAGGGGTATTTCATGCACAAAATTAATCTTAAATTTTTTAATCTCAGATCTTTTCTTGTAACGGGTTTTATTCTGTTTGCTTTAAGTTCAACAGCCACAGCCGGAGATAGTGACAAGGGCCGGAGTGAGCCGCCTGTTCCGGTCCGGGCCGCAATAGTTGAAGAAAAAATGGTTTTAAATCAGATAGCTTTGATTGGAACCACAGAGCCGATAACAGAAAGTATAATTGCTGCTGAAGTGCCGGGCGTGGTTGAATATTTTCCTGTAAAAGAGGGTGATTTTGTTAAAAAGGGACATTTGCTTGCCAGATTAAGATCCAATGATCTCAGATTTCGACTTAAAGGAGCTGTAGCTACACGGGACAGGATTAAGGCAAATTTTCAATACGCTGAAAAAGAGCTTAAAAGAGTTAGCAGCCTTAAAGATGCAAACAGTATTTCAACAAAAAAATATGATGAAGCGTTTTACACTCATAGTGCTTTATTGCAGGAAATCTTGCAAAGTGAAGCTGAAATAGAACGTCTTGATTATGAAATAAAACAAAAAGAGGTTTTTGCTCCTTTTGCTGGTTTTATAGCCAGGGAACAGACCCAGATTGGAGAGTGGATTAATGCCGGAGGAGCCGTTGTTACGATGGTTAATCTTGATATGATCCAGATAACCGTTGATGTTCCCGAACGCCATGCGGTTATGCTTTCCAAATCAGATAAGGCGAGTGTGATAGTGAAAAGCATTTCCGCCGAACCGCTTTTGGGTGTAATTTATGCGGTGCTTCCCAAGGCAGATCCATTTTCCAGAACTTTTCCAGTAAGGATAAATCTGAAAAACCCTGATTTTAAGATTAAAGGTGGCATGGAGGCAATGGTTACGTTTAATCTGAAAGAAAGAAAAAAAGCGCTTGTAGTGCCGAAGGATACAGTGGTTATTGTTGGAAATAACAGCGTAGTTTTTACTATAGCCGATAACATGGTTTTGCCTGTTAATGTTCAGATTATGGGATATTATAATGGCGATGTTGCGGTTAAAGGACAGTTAAAACCAGGGGATCAGGTCGTGATAAGGGGTAATGAACGCCTTAGGCCCGGGCAGGCTGTTGTGATAATA
>CAYYMU010000058.1:0-5369 GCA_964472445.1 uncultured Desulfobacteraceae bacterium | reverse complement strand
TAAATTATGAAACTTGTTGATACAGCGATAAAAAAACCGGTTACAGTTTCTGTTGGAGTAATATTGCTTGTTTTGTTTGGGCTTATAGCTCTTTTCAGAATTCCAATTCAGCTGACCCCGAATGTCGATCTTCCTGAAATTTCGATTGAAACAGTATGGCGTGGCGCAAGCCCCGTGGAGATCGAACGTGAAATTATTGATGTTCAGGAAGAACAGCTTAAAAATCTCGAAGGGCTTAATGAAATAAAAAGTGAGAGCCGCGATGGACTGGCCTATATAAACCTGATGTTTAAGATAGGCACGGATACTGATGAGGCTCTTTTGAGAGTATCCAACAAGCTTGATCAGGTAAAAAAATACCCAGCCAATATGGACAAGCCTGTTATAAAATCCGGGGGAAGACATGAAAGTGCTATAGCATGGATGATACTTCGTCCTCTTGATAAATATAAGGGGGACCTTAGAAATGAATACGATTTTATAGATAAGCATATAAAGCCAGCCCTTGAGAGAGTTTCAGGAGTGTCATCCTCAAATATTTATGGCGGGCGTGCTCATGAGATGCAGGTGATCATTGATCCGGATTCGCTTGCAGCCCGTAAAGTAACGCTGTCTGAGCTTATGAACGCACTTGATATGGAAAACAAAAATATCAGCGCGGGCAGCTTTGACGAAGGCAAGCGCAGGTATATTGCACGAACCGTAGGCGAATACCAGAGCACTGAGGATATTTCAAAGGTTATAATAAAAAGAATAAACAATGTTCCGGTAACTGTGGGAGATATTGCCGAAGTTAAACTCGGTTATGAAGAAATCGACGTGGTTGTCAGGCATGAAGGAACTCCGACCATAGTTATGAATGCCGTGCGCGAACCAGGATCTAATATTCTTGTAGTAATGGAATCAATAAAACGTGTGTTAGGGCAGCTTAATGAAGGTATATTAAAGGATAAAAATCTGTACATTGAACAGGTTTATAATGAGACAGAGTATATTTACAGCGCAATCAGTCTTGTTAAAAAGAATATAGTTATAGGCGGGGCTCTGGCAGTTATAGTGCTGCTTGTGTTTTTAAGAAATTTTGCCAGCACTATTATCGTATCAATGGCTATTCCAATCAGCGTGATCGGGACTTTTCTGGTTATGACACTCTTTGGCCGTAATATTAATGTAGTCAGCCTTGCCGGACTTTCTTTTGCTGTTGGAATGGTGGTTGACAACTCGATAGTTGTTTTCGAAAATATATTTCGTCACAGGGAGATGGGTAAAACCCGAATACAAGCCGCATATGACGGTACTGTTGAGGTCTGGGGGGCTGTGCTGGCGAGTACTCTTACTACAGTGTCTGTTTTTCTTCCTATAATATTTATAGAAGAAGAGGCAGGACAGCTTTTTCGCGATATAGCCATTGCCATAAGCAGTGCAGTTACATTGAGCCTGATTATTTCGATTACTGCCATACCCGCACTTTCGTCAAAGATATTAGGAAAAGTTGCACATAAAAAAAATAAAGAAACCAAACCTTTGAGTTTAGCTGGTCTGGCAAAAGGTTTTACCGATATTATAACAACCTTTGTTTACTGGATGAGTGGACGTTTATCTGCCTGCCTGGGAGTAGTTTTTATTATGATGCTTTTTGCAGTAGGAATTTCCTGGGCATTGTTTCCGAAAACCGAATATCTTCCGCAGGGAAACCGCGAGATGGTGGTTGGTATTCTTCTGCCGCCTCCGGGATACAATCTTGGCGAGTTTAAAAATATTGCCATGACGATTGAAAAGGATCTTCTGCCTTTAATTGAACATGACGGCAAAAGCAAAAGAGCAGAAGAACTTAATCTCCCACCATTGAAAAACTTCTTTTATGTTGCATGGGGACATGAGGTTTTTATGGGGATTATTTCAAAAATTCAGGAGAGAACAAAAGAACTTATTCCCTATGCTCACGGTATTCTCAGTAAAATTCCGGGCATGATAGCGATTGTCCAGCAACCCGGCATATTTTCTCAGGGAATAGGCGAGGGCAGATCAATTGAGGTTGAGATAAAAGGGCCGGAGCTTCCTCAACTTATAAACATAGGAAAACAGATATATGGCGGTGCGGCCAGAATAATACCGGGTGCTCAGATACGACCTGTTCCCGGCCTTGATCTTGGAAATCCTGAGATGCGTGTTATTCCGAACAGAGATCGTCTGACACGCCTTGGCATGAACACATCCTCGCTTGGTCTGGCGCTGGATACTTTTGTGGACGGAAAAAAAGCAAGCATTTATCGTTTGCACGGCGACGAAATAGACCTGGTTGTGAAGGATAAAACAGGAAAGATTAAACGAACTCAAGACCTTGCCGGTTTTCCGATAATTACCCCTGCCGGAGAGACAGTCCCATTGGGCTCTCTTGCAGATATAAGGCTGGAAGAAGGGCCGACCCAGATTAATCATATAGATTCAGAGAGATCAGTAACTATCATGATTATTCCTCCAAATGAGATTTCTCTTGAGGAGGCGATGGACAGCATTAGTAAAAATGTGGTTGAACCAATAAAGGCGAGCGGTGTGCTTTCAAATCTTTACAGCATCAAGCTTGGCGGCACTGCTGATGACCTGACTAAAACCAGAAAAGCCTTTATGTGGAACTTTATCCTGGCTATCATTATTTCTTATCTTCTTATGTCAGCCTTGTTTGAGAATTTTTTCTATCCATTTATAATCATGTTCAGCGTGCCTATGGCAGCAGCCGGAGGGTTTATCGGTATCTTCCTGGTGAATCTTTTTGTGGCCTCTCAACCTCTTGATGTGCTTACCATGCTCGGATTTGTAATTCTGGTCGGCGTGGTTGTAAACAATGCGATTTTAATAGTGCATCAGACATTAAACAATATCAGAGACAGAAAAATGGAGCCGCGCGCAGCAATTACTGAATCTGTGCGCATGCGTATAAGGCCTATTTACATGAGCAGCATCACCACTGTATTCGGCATGCTTCCTTTGATACTTTTTCCAGGCGCTGGTTCTGAGTTTTACAGAGGAATCGGAAGCGTGGTTGTAGGAGGGCTTCTGGTATCAACGGTTTTTACAATATTTCTGATTCCAGCCCTGCTGAGCCTTACCTTTGGTGTCGTTAAAGCCTTAAAAAAAGGTTCTAAACGTTCATATGTTTAGAGGTAACGGTTTTACAGCCATTAACCCTGTTAGCCGAAGAGACATAGTTTATAACCCTATGGGCCGGGATTTCATAATTACCCATCGCAAAGACAGAATAGCCTATACAGTCTGACTGATGGCATGATTGACGAGCCTATAATCGGCCTTTTTTATTAAGAAATAATTATTAATTTTTACTTTAGAAATATAATTTGGCAACTTTACATAAAAGTAAATATAGAAGTTTAAAATACCTTTAAAGAAATCTAATTTTTAATATATTAAAATAATTTGCAAATTATCGGGATGCCTTTTAATTTATGTTATTTGGCTTAAAAAGTGAACAATGGCGTTTGTATAATGCACACCACTAAATATGTAGAATATGGTAGTATATATAAAGATACTATCTTCTATGTGAAAACACGATAAAATGGGTGATAAAATGAATAATTTTGAAATTTTTCCAAATGCACCGATAACCGAGGCAATACTAGATATAAAAGCTAAGCTCCCAGACGGGGTAGGCCTCAATATTTTTGATGAATTCCAAGAAAATATAAAAGACCGTTTTAGAGATCGTAAAACAAAACATTCCTTTCTGGCTGAGCTTAGGTTTTCGCCTGGGAAAGATGAAACAAATTCTATTGTCCCTAAAGATAAAATTGAAGGCTACCTTTTTCATTCTAAAAATGAAAATAAGATCGTGCAAGCAAGGTTAGATGGTTTCACTTTCAACAAATTACAGCCTTATGAAAACTGGAACAAGTTTCATAGCGAGGCGCGTGAGCTATGGGAACTGTATAGTAAAATTGCCAACCCTATTAGTATTGATAGAATTGCACTACGTTATATAAATCGGATAGAAATACCATTGCCTTTCGATGATTTCAGTGAATACATTCTCACCAACCCTCAAATAGCTCCAGGACTTCCACAAGCTTTATCTCATTTCTTAATGCGTATAGAAATTCCCAAGAATGAAATCGGGGCTATTGCTATCATAACCCAAACGATGCAAAAACCGACTGAATCACAGAAATTACCGTTAGTTTTTGACATAGATGCAATAAAAAAGATTAATTATACGGAAAAAGAATCAGATATATGGAAAGATTTTAATCTGTTGAGAGAGTTCAAAAACGAAATCTTTTTCAGTAGTATAACAGAAAAAACTAAGGAGTTATTCAAATGAAATACATTTCTCCTATGCAGCAACTTGCCGTCGTCCCTGTCGAAGAAGATTCCGGTGTTGGGCAAGATTCTAAAATAATCAGAAGGTATTTAGAAGATCTTACGGCTGACTATTACAAACCGCTTTCAAGGCAATGGGCCAATCCAGCAATAAGATTCAGTAACCTCGAAAAAGAGTGGAAAGAATCAACGCCCATGCTTTCTTCGATAACTGATATCGTGATGCACCCTTCATATCAACAAATCATTGGCATGGGTCCAACTGCCATTCCGCTGATATTCCTATCAATGAGGCGAGAACTTGGTCATTGGTTTTGGGCTTTAGTTGCAATTACTGGCGAGAACCCCGTTTCTATTGAGCATCGAGGGAAAATAAAAGAAATGACCAATGCCTGGCTTGACTGGGGACGAAAGCAATTATACTTAGAATAAGGATTAATTTATGGAAACCTTTTTTCCTATGTTGCAGTCTTCTGCATATAAAGTAACGAGTCCGGCTACCATAGAATATAATTGTATCGCCTGGGCAGCGGGGGATACTGAAACATGGTGGTGGCCTGATCCTTTTGACCAATACTTTTGGCCTTCAGGAATTCTGAGGGAAGAGACTATGGATGCATTTGTTAAGGCATTTGAATTTTTAGGTTATACCATTTGTAGGGATGCTAATTGTGAAACGGGATATGAGAAGGTCGCCATTTATGCCAAGATAGACGGAAGGCCCACTCATGCTGCTAGACAAATTGATTCAGAGAAATGGACGAGTAAAATAGGAAGTTTAGAAGACATTGAGCATGGTATTAATTCGTTATCTGGTGACATATATGGCGAGCCTATAGTTTATATGAAACGACCCAAGAGATAGTTTTAATACCCTTAATTTGAAATATTGAAGAATTGAAAAATAATTGCAAACCAAGAAAAATAGGGGTCAAGAGAAAAATAGGGGTCAAAGCTTTGAGCCCATAGTCTCGTATACAGTTGTTATAGCTATTAAGAGTAAATGATGGTAGAGTCGCTCATAATATCTTATA
>CAYYMU010000057.1:0-11455 GCA_964472445.1 uncultured Desulfobacteraceae bacterium | reverse complement strand
ATTTCTTCCCAGATGCCCAGAAATTCGATGGTATTTTTATTTCTTAGCCATTTTTTACCTCAATTTTTCCGAGATTTTCCAGAATAAGCTTGTTCAGTCTGACCTCCTCCTTCAGCTGCAATTCAAACTCGGCTTTCAACTTGCCAAACCGCTCATTAAAATCAAAATCATCTTCTTCAAGAGCCAACCCCACATACCGGCCTGGTGTTACCACATAATCCAGTTTCCGCACCCGTTCAATGAAGGCGGAATTACAGAAACCTTTGACGTCTTCATAATCACCGTCAGGATTACGCCAGTTGTGATAGGTTTCTGCTATGGTGGCAATATCTTCTGCTGAAAATTCCCGCGTTCTGCGATTAATCAAATGCCCCATATTGCGAGTATCGATAAAAAGGATTTCATCGGTTCGGTTGCGGAACTTGCCGTTAGCTTTATTCCGGCTCAAGAACCATAAACTGGCGGGTATCTGGGTGTTTAAAAACAGCTTGGCAGGCAGGTTAACGATGCAATCCACCAGGCGGGCTTCAATCAGTCCTTTGCGGATATCTCCTTCACCGGAAGTTTTGGAAGTCAAAGAGCCTTTTGCAAGAACAAAACCAGCCTGACCGCTGGGGCTTAAGTGATAAAGGAAGTGTTGTATCCAGGCATAGTTGGCATTTCCGGTGGGCGGCGTGCCGTATTTCCATCTGCCGTCTTTCCTAAGAAGATCACCGCTCCAGTCACTGTCATTAAAAGGCGGATTGGCAATCACATAATCGGCTTTTAAATCCTTGTGACGGTCATTCAAGAAAGAGCCTTCGTTGTTCCATTTCACCTGGGAACTGTCGATGCCCCGAATCGCCAGATTCATCTTTGCCAGCCGCCAGGTGGTCTGATTACTCTCCTGCCCGTAAATGAAAATATCATTCACCCTGCCCTGATGGTCGGCTACAAATTTTTCCGACTGCACAAACATGCCGCCGGAACCGCAACATGGGTCAAGCACCCTGCCTTTGTACGGTTCCAGCATTTCCACCAGCAATTCAACAACGCTTCGCGGGGTATAGAACTGGCCGCCCTTTTTTCCCTCCGCCAAAGCAAATTCACCAAGGAAATATTCAAATACATGCCCAAGCACATCGGCGCTTCGGGCTTTGGCATCACCAAGAGCAATGTTTCCCACAAGGTCAATCAAGCCGCCAAGACTGGTGGGATCGAGATTTCCACGGGCAAATACTTTCGGCAACACGTCCCGAAGCGAAGGATTGTCCTTTTCAATTGCATCCATGGCGTTGTCAACCACTTTACCGATTTCCGGTAATTTGGCTTTGGATTGCAGAAAAGACCAGCGGGAAATTTCCGGCACAAAAAAGACATTCTCCGCCTTATATTCGTCCTTATCTTCCGGGTCAGCGCCAGCATATTCGCCTTCACCTTTTTTAAGTTTGCTGAATAATTCTTCAAAAGCATCAGAAATGTATTTCAGAAATATCAACCCCAGAACAATGTGCTTGTATTCTGCTGCATCAATATTTTTCCTGAGCTTATCGGCAGCTTTCCAGAGCTGTTTTTCAATCGGTTCTTCGGTGGAGTTGTTCTTTCTGGCTTTTGCCATGTATTTCTCCAGTTATTATATGCGTTCTGGTTATTCCTCCAAACGTTTTGAAGTATAGATGTCTTGCCAGCAGAACAAAGCAAGAATTCAATAATTTTTATGCAGATTTTGTTTGCATATCAAAATTTTAAGGCTGACACAGCTTACACGGACCATACCCCAACCTAAAAAAAAGTCAGGTCTGCCTTTGACCTTTATTAATCCACCGTCAAGGGTATTTACGCTCCTCGGTTTATAAGTTTGTATCATCAGGAAGATAATAGTTAAATATTTTTTTGTACCGACCAAACTATTTTCTTTTTCGATTGCCATAAGAATTGAGCTTTTCTTTTACTGTAAAGCCGATCTCCCCGGTTAAATGGTCGCTGTAGCGAATTGAACGGGGTAAATTTTCTTTGGCTTATTTTCAATATTTATTAATTGATCCAATGTCTCAAAAACAATCTGAAACCGTTCATCTGTGATTTGTTTTAGATCTTCGAGTTCTTTCCTGATGTCTTTATTATCAGAAATTATGTGACGAAGCTTTGTAAAGGTTCTCATGATTTGAATATTAACAGCGATTGCTCTATCGCTATTTAAAATGCCGGACAGCATGGCAACCCCCTGCTCAGTGAAGGCCATTGGGAGATGACGCAAACCCATCTTGGTACTATTGGAGGTCACAAATTGTGACCTCCAATTTTTGAGTTCCTCTTTTGTAAGCTCAAACATAAAACCAGACGGAAAACGCTTAATGTTTCTTTTGACAGCCTGTTTTAATACTTTTGTTTCAACCCCATAAAGTTCAGCAAGATCTCTGTCCAGCATTATTTTCATTCCACGGATCAGATGTATTTTACCGGCAATTGCTTCGACAGACACAATATCAGACATAATAGATCTTTTTTATCACGATTTTAAATCGTTGAGAGCACATTAAGCAAAAAGCCCCATCCTTCGTATAACTGAAGAAATGGGGCTTTATTTTTTTTTGTAATACTATGATTGGTCACCTGATCTTCCTGCTTGAGGTTCAAAGAACAGATTTAAATTAATCTAAATCAGTATATGTTAAGCAAACATACAAGTCAATTTATTACCTTTTTTCTGAATTGCCGTTACATCATATTTTTCCATTTCCAATAGTTTGCTGGCCAGTATTCTGCAATAATTCTAAGATACTCTTTGTATAAATAATGTCTATCATCTTCTGCTTTGAAATAGTCTAACTTCATCTTTAACCTTCAAGTTTCTTAAATGATTTGTTTTCAAGCATTATTTTCATCTGCCGGATAGCAATCTGATTTAATCTTTTCAATCGTGTATCTGCATCAAGCCCTTCTTTGATCAATTCCGAATTGAAACTTTCCAAATTGGATAAAACTACAAGCTGCTCAATAGTTGCGGCATCCCGGATGTTACCTTTTTCATGCGGGTGTTCTTTTCGCCAAGCAGATGCTGTTTTATTAAAAAGGGCAAGATTTAATAAATCCGCTTCGTCGGCGTAAACAAAGCGTTGTCCGGACTTGGATAAATCATCAGGGATAAGATGCTTTTTGACGGCGTTGGTGTGGACCAGATAATTCACCTTGGCAAGCGTTCTGGAAACGCTCCATTCAAGCTGCTGCCTACGTGTTTCATCATATTTCAGTCTCTGGAATTCTTTAATAAGATAAAGTTTGAATTCGGCGCTTATCCAGGACGCAAATTCGAAGGCAATATCCTGATGAGCATAAGTTCCGCCATATCTACCTGATTTAGAGATAATGCCGATGGCATTTGTTGAAGCTATCCATCTTTTGGGTGTAAGTGTGAAACTGTTTGAGCCTGCTTCATTTTTAAAGGCATCGAATTCGATGCCTTTAAAATCCGGATTATGCAACAGCTCCCATAAGCCGATAAATTCAATTGTGCTTCGGTTTCTCATCCAGTTTTGGATAATGTAATTTGTCCTTTCCGAATCTTTGTACTTTGCTATGTCTGTTAGAGAGATATAATCCTCTTTTTCTTTTTGAAAAATTGTAACTTCTGTGCCTTTGGCAGTAATTTTTGCGCTTTTCATATAAAATACTCCCTAACTCACCAAAAACCAGGTAATCAAATCAAAATTGTTCAGTTGATACTTTTCATTGGTTTTAATATTTTGCTTTAGAAAAAAGGGTCAGCCTTTGGCCCTTAATGATATTATTTTTATCGAATGTTGTTTTTCCCGCTATCATTTCTTTCTTCTACTTCCCTTTATCCCTTTGCTATAAACAGCCTTCTTTTCTTTTACTGTAAAACCGATCTCCCCTGTT
This sequence comes from uncultured Desulfobacteraceae bacterium, assembly GCA_964472445.1. Lineage (GTDB taxonomy): Bacteria > Desulfobacterota > Desulfobacteria > Desulfobacterales > ETH-SRB1 > CAYYMU01. Next base: position 7,579 of record CAYYMU010000057.1, on the reverse strand, counting down.
AAATGGTCGCTGTAGCGAATTGAACGGGGTAAATTTTCTTTGGCTTATTTTCAATATTTATTAATTGATCCAATGTCTCAAAAACAATCTGAAACCGTTCATCTGTGATTTGTTTTAGATCTTCGAGTTCTTTCCTGATGTCTTTATTATCAGAAATTATGTGACGAAGCTTTGTAAAGGTTCTCATGATTTGAATATTAACAGCGATTGCTCTATCGCTATTTAAAATGCCGGACAGCATGGCAACCCCCTGTTCAGTGAAGACGTAAGGCATTTTCCGCACACCACCTCTGCCTGACTTTTTTGATGTCACAAATTGTGATATCAAAAAATCATATTCGCTTTTTGTAAGATGAAACATGAAATCCTCAGGAAAGCGTTTTGTATGTCTTTTTACAGCCTGATTTAAAACTCTTGTTTCAACCCCATAAAGCTCGGCAAGGTCAGCATCCAGCATCACCTTAATTCCACGGATTAGATGTATTTTACCGGCAATTGACTCAATGGGAACAGTTGTTATCATAGTAGCTCCAAAATCACAAAGATGTGTTCAGAGAATGAAAAGTCGTCAGATCTGCCTTGACCTCTTTTTTAAGGTCGCATTTTGCGACCTTAAAGATTGATTTTCCTCTTTTGAATGAGCGTGCTTACGTTCCTCTGGGTATTAGGTGAATAGACTTGTTTTAAGATTCGCAGGGTAAAGGGTTTGTTTCAACTGTTCATAAGCCTGTTTGCCAGCCCTGTAATTCTGTTGCCCGGCCTGTCATTTTTCAATGCGATATTTACAGCTTTTTTGGAGCCTACAATTACTACAAGTTTCTTGCCTCTTGTTATTGCCGTATAGAGTAAATTTCTCTGAAGCAAAACAAAATGCTGGGTCATTATCGGCACGATAACCGCAGGGTACTCTGACCCCTGAGACTTGTGTACGGTTATTGCGTATGCCAGTGAAAGCTCGTCTGTTTCCGTAAAATCATAATTAACTATCCTGCCGTAGTAATCCACGGAAAGGCTGGTGTTAACTGTATCAATTGATACAACCGCCCCTATATCACCGTTAAAAACCTCCTTCTGATAATTGTTTTTTAAATGCATAACTTTATCTCCGGGCTTGAAAGAAAGGCTCTTATTTGCTGCTTCTACAGATTCAGGATTTAAAGCCTTCTGAAGTATCTGATTCAGATTGGCTATCCCCACAATACCTTTGTGCATAGGTGTTAAAACCTGAATGTCATTTATGCAATCAAAACCAAAGGCGTCTGGAATCCTTTTACTGCATAACTCAACTATGGTCTCAACAGCCCTTTCCGGGTTATTCTGTTCAATAAAGTAAAACTCAGAAAGCTTTTCCGGCATATTGTCATTGGTAAGATCCGGCATATTTCCGGTACGAACCATGTGAGCATTAACAATAATAGGGCTTTCCTGAGCCTGCCTGAAAATTTTTTTCAGCTCAAAGGTTTTTATTATTTTTGAATTGATCATGTCGGCAAGAACATTACCCGGGCCTACGGATGGAAGCTGGAAAACATCTCCTACAAATATTAACAGACACTTCATGGGAATCGCCTTAAGCAGACAAAACATCAGCTGTAAATCCACCATAGATGCTTCATCGATAATTACCACATCTGCGTCAAGCGGATCATCCTCGTTTTTAGCAAAAAAACCATCCTTGAAATTATATCCCATGATTTTGTGAATAGTATGCGCCTCTCTGCAGGTAAGTTCAGAAAGTCGCCTGGCAGCACGGCCTGTAGGCGCCGCGAGTATGATTCGTTTTTCAAGAAGTTCGAATACAGCGTTAACTGATCTGATAAGCGTTGTTTTGCCTGTTCCGGGCCCGCCTGTTATTACTGCAATCCTGTGAGAAAGGCATTCCTGGAGAACATTAAGCTGCGCTGAAGAAGGTATGATTGCAAGTTTCCTTAACACCTCTTCGGTAATCTGCTTCTGATCTATGGCAGGAGAAAAAACCGGAACAGATAAAAGGGCTTTTATTCTGTTGGCAATTCCTGTTTCCGCGTCATGCAGATCTTTTGGATATACTGCATCGCTTTCCTCAGAATCAGATTTTTCTATAACTAATTCTCCTGCATCACCAAGAGAAAACAGTGCATCTGTTGCTTCATCCCTGCTGATTTCAAAAAGGCTTTCACAGCGTTTGAGAATCAGTTCTTTATATGCAAAAACATTACCCTCTGATATTTTTTGTTCTATTATATGAGCAACACATGCTTTAATTCTTTGAGGATTGTCTTTTGATAAGCCTGAATTCTGCGCTATGGTGTCGGCAATATAAAATCCTATTCCGGGAATATCTGTAATGCAGTAAGGATCATCTTTTATGATATTAACGGCGTTTTTCCCATATTCCCTGAATATTCTTGCGCTGTATGATGCTGCGATTCCATTTTCCTGAAGAAACTGCATGATATTTCTAACAGCATGATGCTCTTTCCATGAAACGCTTATCTGCAGAGCCTTTACTTTTCCTATCCCTTTAACGTCGGCTAACTTTTCAGGATGTTTCTCGATTATTTCAAAAGTTTTATCTTTATACCGGTTAATCAGAGCAGCTACAATTTTCGGGCCTATTCCCTTGATAAAACCGGATTCAAGATATTGTTGCATTCCATCAAGACCTGCGGGAAGGATTACTTCAAATGACTCGACTTTCAGCTGCTGGCCATACTTTGGATGTGTTTTCCATTTTCCTTTTACCTTAAGCGTCTCACCCGGTCTGACAGCCGCCATATAGCCTGTAACTGTTACAGGATTTTGTCTTTCGTCTGTCTTCAGTCGCGCAACAGTATAATGGTTTTCTTTGTTGTAATAGGTAATTCGTTCAAGATGTCCCTGAAGAGTAATCATAAGGAATAACTAAAGTTTGAAGTGCCTAAAGTGAGCTAAAGTGCCTAAAGTTAATGAGTCGCTACGCTCCATTTTTTTATATAAAATTCTAGCTTCTAACTGCTGACTTCCGACTTCCGATTTCTGACTTCTGACTTCTGACTTACTATCCAGTTTGCGGCATCATAAAGATTAGAAGCTATATAATCAGGGGAAATTTTCTTTTCTGACAGAATCTTTTCAGCATTTGAAAGGTTATCGCTTTTAACCAGAACACCCAGCCCGCAGCCGGCCCTGCGCGCGCACTCAACATCCTTTGCGCTGTCGCCCACCATAACAGAACTTAAAAGATCAATCCGGTACTTTTTATGCGCCTGGAATATTAATCCGGGTTCTGGTTTACGGCAGTCACAAGCATCTTCAGGAATATGAGGACAATAAAAAATGTCCTTTATTTCTCCGCCTCCTGATTTAATCTCTTGTTTCATTAAGGCGTGAATATGCTCAAGCCCCTGCCTTGATACCATGTTGCGATTTATTACAGACTGGTTGGTAATCATTATTACAGTAAATCCATTTGAATTTAAAAGTTTTATTGCTTCAATACTTCTGGGGAAAAACTCAAATTCTTCCCATGTCTTTATGTAATCCACCGAATTTTTGTTTATAACACCGTCCCTGTCAAGAAAGGCAACTTTTTTCAGCATTATTTTACTCCCATTATCTACTCTGCGACTGCAAAAGCCCCCTTAAATCCATCTCTTATAAGGTCTTCTTCATATTCTATTGCCTTTTCCAGAGTTGAACATTTTCCAACACGTACCCTGTAAAATATTTCATCGCCGTTGTTATAAACTGTTATATGCGCATTCTTATATTTTAAATTAAGCTTACGCTTTAATCTCTCAGCATTGTTGCGATCGACAAAAGCTCCGATTTGAAGAGTAAAATTGCCGTTGTAATAGTCTGCCGGCATATAAATTGGAGCAGAATCCTCAGATACATCAGGTTTAACAAGATTTCCAAGCGCTATCACTTTTACCATGGCTGTACCAGGGCCTACAATATTCAGCTTCTTTGCCGCAGTATAGGAAAGATCTATTATTCTGCCACGGACAAAGGGACCTCTGTCATTTACCCTTACTTCAGTCTCTTTGCCGTTTTTAAGATTTTTGACTCTTACATAGGTGCCAAGCGGCAGGGTTTTATGGGCAGCCGTCATTGCGTACATATCGTATATCTCGCCGTTTGCGGTTTTTCTGCCATGAAATTTTTTGCCATACCATGATGCCTTCCCGCGCTGGCTGAAACCTTTAGAATCTGGAACAGGCTGATACCATTTTCCCATTACCTTGTACGGCCGGGGATACCCTTGAGGTCTGGACGGCGGCTTAGTCGTTGAACAACCGGAAAGCAGCAGGCCACATACGGCAAAAAAACTTAAAAGTATATAAAGGCGGTTCTTTTTTATCATTTGTGAAAACTTTACCACATTTTTCGTGCTTTCGTGATAGTTTTTATTTTTTTATTTCTCAAGCGCGATCTTCAAAACATTCATCATTTTATCGGCAAATTCAAAATGGATTTCATTTTTAACTTTTTCAGGTATATCGTCCAGATCTTTTTTATTCCAGGTCGGCATAATAATAGTTTTTATACCTGCCCGGTGAGCTGCAAGAATCTTTTCCTTAATGCCTCCAACCGGAAGCACCTGGCCTCTTAATGTTATTTCACCGGTCATGGCAAGATCTTTTTTAATTTTTTTGTGAGTAAGCAGAGAAGTCAAGGCTGTAAGCATGGTAACGCCTGCAGAAGGGCCGTCTTTTGGTATGGCTCCTGCCGGTATATGAATATGTATATCCTGGGTTTCAAAGAAATCTTCGGCAATACCAAGTGAAACAGCATTTGTACGTATAAAACTGAGAGCCGTTGTTGCGGATTCCTTCATCACATCGCCAAGCTGTCCGGTTAAGGTTAGAGCCTTTTTACCTTTCATTGCAGTAGCTTCAACAAACAGAAGTTCGCCGCCTGCCTGTGTCCATGCAAGTCCCATTGCCAGGCCAGGTGTTAAAGTCCTTGAGCTGACTTCTGAAATAAATCGAACTGAGCCAAGATAATCAGCAATATTGTCAACATTTACCTTCGCAGATACAGCCTCACCTTCAGCGATTTTTGTAGCAATTCCTCTGCAAATGGTTGCTATTTCACGTTCCAGATTTCTCAGGCCGGCCTCTCTTGTATAACCTGAAATTATTTTCTGCAAAGCCCCTTTTGTAAAAGATATCTGAGCTGTCTTAAGGCCATGAGCTTCACGCTGCCTGGGTATGAGAAATCGAGTTGCGATTCCAAGCTTTTCATCCTGTGTATAACCTAACAGTTCAAGGACCTCCATCCTGTCTCTCAAGGCAGGAGGTATAGTGTCAAGAATGTTTGCCGTAGTAATAAACATTACCTTTGAAAGATCAAACTCAACATCAAGATAGTGATCGGAAAAAGAAAAGTTTTGCTCCGGATCAAGGACTTCAAGCAATGCTGATGAAGGGTCTCCTCGAAAATCATTTCCAACCTTGTCTATTTCATCCAGCATAAAAACAGGATTGTTTGATTCAGCACGCCTTATTCCCTGAATTATACGGCCGGGGAGAGCGCCTATATAAGTCCGCCGGTGCCCTCTGATTTCAGCCTCATCTCTGACGCCGCCTAATGAAATACGGATAAATTTACGTCCCAGAGCCCTTGCTATCGACCTGCCGAGCGATGTCTTTCCGGTTCCCGGAGGACCTGCAAAACAAAGTATAGGGCCTTTTGATTCGGGTTTCAACTTGCGAACAGCAAGATATTCTATAATACGCTTCTTTGGTTTTTTAAGACCAAAATGATCGTTATCCAGTATCTTCCTTGCCTTTTTAATATCAAGGTTGTCTTTAGTGCTTTCATACCATGGAAGAACAGTCAACCAGTCAAGATATGTCGAAGATACGGTATATTCAGCAGAAGACGGATGCATTCGGGATAAACGGTTGACTTCCCGTTCAGCCTCTTTTAGGGCCTGCTCAGGCATTTTCTTCTTGTTTATTTTTGCTCTATATTCTTCAACCTCTACAGCAGTTTCATCTTTTTCACCCAACTCTTCCTTAATTGCATTAAGTTGCTGATGCAGATAATACTCTCTCTGCTGTTTATCCATGCCCCCTTTAACTTCAGACTGGATTTTGCTTCCTAATTCTAAAATTTCTACCTGATAATTTAAAAGGCTTGTGACATTTTTAAGTCTTTTTTTAACATCGAAAATTTCCAGAACATTTTGTTTTTCTTCAAGCTTGGCATTAATAAGCGAAGCAACCATATCTGCTAATGTGCCTGGCTCCTTTATTGATTTTGCCATACCGGCAATTTCCTGAGGCAAACCTGGAGAAAGTTCAACCACCCTCGCAAACAAACCTGTAATGTTTGTCATCAGGGCATCTGTTTCTTTGTCTTTTTTTTCTTCATCTTTAATGTGTTCTACAAGAACCTGAAGATAGGGTTTTTCTTTTATAACCTCTCTTACCTTGAACCTGCTTAAACCCTGAACAAGCAATTGAGCCTTATTATCTTCAGATTTCGCCATTTTAAGAATAAGCGCACTTATACCAACTGAATATAAATCATCTGATGTATAAAAAGGTTTTATCTGTGCATCTTTTATATCTTTAGCAACAAGAAGGCCTATAATACGATCCTTAGACATTGCTTCATCTATAAGCCCTATAGATTCCTTCTGTACGGCTACAATAGGCAGGACCATTTTAGGGAAAAGAACTATATCGTTTAAAGGTAAGACAGGAAGAACTTTGGGAATGGATTTGGCCCCGGGAATATTATGCTGCTGCTGTTCTATCATAGATACCTCCAAAAATATTAAAGGGTCTTGCCTTAAAGGATCATGATTTCTGCTGCAAAACTAACAAGACAATAAAAAATCAGCCCTTTGCTACAGATATTCTGTGTGTTCTGTCAGGCGGCTGTTTAGTGAGCATGACCTGAAGAAAACCATTCAAATAGGTTGCAGTTACCCTGTCGATATCAATAGGCACGGGAAGAAACAGCACACGTTCAAATTTACCGTACTGAATCTCTGCCAGTCTGTAGGTTGAATTTTTAAGCTTTGGTATTTCAGTTCGATTGCCACAAATTTTGACTGCGCTGCTGCTTATCTCCACGCTCAGATTTTCTTTATCTACTCCTGCAATCTCGGCTAAAATAATTATCTCCCCGGGTGTTTCATATATATCCATCTGAGGCTTCCATACAATTTCGGAACAAGTAAAAACCGGCCTCATTGATTGAAAAATGTCTTCAATTCTTCTTTCCAGGCCTGAGTTTAAATAATCAAAACCATCGTTAAATTTTATTTTAATATAATCCATTTTTTGCCTCCGGTTTTATGGAGTTATAAATATAAAACCCATGCAACACATTGAGCCCTTTGCAAAACCCCCACTTTTACCCAATTTTGGCGTCAGTCTCAAATTTTAAGACTCGCAATACTCAATGTATTCCTACGTTTAAACCTGATTTAAAATTTGGTCGCCTTCCTTGAACTTGAACAAAATTAAGCATTTTTCAAAGGTCTCGGAATAGTTATAAAAAACTATCATTACTGAAAAAATTTGTAAAGAATATGTTGATATTAAAGTATTTACAGGAAACTAATCCAGCTCTATAACAGTGCCGACGTTGTTAA
>CAYYMU010000056.1:0-11513 GCA_964472445.1 uncultured Desulfobacteraceae bacterium | reverse complement strand
GAAAAATAAAATTCTCTTTGCGTTCTTTGCGGCTTTGCGGTGAATAAATTCTTTGAGTTAGCAGTGTACTCCCTGAATAGTTACACTATTTGTTGAGCTTCTCCAGTTCCCTTACAATGGATTCGAGGCGCGGCCTTTTATTGATATCACCTACACCAATATAACGAATTATGCCTTTCTTGTCGATTACAAAAATTGCCCTTTCCGTAATTCCATCAGAACGCAAAACGCCATATGAGTCAGCTACTCTGCCGTGAGGCCAGAAGTCGGAAAGAACAGGAAACCATAATTCCCCCATCTGGTTGGTCCATGCAAACAGAGTCGGTATATTGTCCACCGTAATTCCAAGAAGTATGGCGTTGTTTTTATCAAATATACTTTTCACAATGCCGTAGCCAGGCCACTGGTCCGAACAAACTGGCGTCCATGCTGCAGGAACAAAAGATATGACTACATTCTTTTTTCCTATATAACTGCTAAGGGATATTTCCCCCCCGGAAACTGCGGAAAGCGTAAAATCAGGTGCACGATCGCCTGTCTTTACCTTTAAAACACTGTCCGTAGGTTTAAGATTTTTGGGATTATAAATATTGTCCTTAAAGACATCTGAAAGACCGTAGGAAGAAGTTATACCAAACAAAAAAATCAGCATGATTACCAAAAATACACTTAAACAATTACTTTTTTTCATTTAACACCTCCTTACTTTAGTCCAGACAATCGAAGCATCATATCCAGAAATTTATCAGCATTATTGACACCGCCAAGTTTGGAATAAAAAACCCGGTGAGTTCCATCATTATTGATTTTGATTCCCATGAAGTATGGAGTTCTGACCTCTCCCAGAATCTTGTGGATGGAAAAATCCATATCTGAAAAAAGAGGGAAAGGGACATCGTATGTTTTCGCGAATACTTCTACCTCGTAAGAAGAATTTCCTGCTCCGATTCCTATTAATTTGACCTTATCCTTCAACTTCGGGTTATCTTCTATGATATTATATAATTTATTCACAGTGTGCGCATCGGCCTGGCAGTGAGGGCAGTACATGCTGAAAATTTCAATGAGCACTACCCTTGCATTGATCTGTGGTATTTTGAACAAATCGGAAACAGGAAGGCCAAGATAGCTTCTATCGCTGTCTTTTACAGGCGTAGCAAGGTTTATCTCCGGCAGTATCGCCCCTTCTCTCGGCGGCGATTGATCGGCTATAACAGGAGGACTAAATACAAAAACGCAGACAGCAATAACTATAAAGTGTATTAGAGTTTTTTTCATGACTTTTACTCCTTTCTTTTATGTTAGGCTTAATATGACATCTTTTCCGTCGACATTGTGACCCGTGTGCCAACCCCGCCCTGCTAAAGCCTCCAGTATATTGCGTTCATTTTTTTTGCCTCACTATAACTGAAAACAGATTTCAAATCTACAACAACAGGAATCTTGTTTCCACACAAACCTGCTATGGCTGAAAAACCAATGTCCATGTAAAACTTGTGTGGAACTGCCAAAATTACGACATCAGCTCCGGCGAGCCTGTCCATCTCGTTTAGCTCAATCCCATAATATGTGCTTGCTTCTTCAGGATCAGCAAAAGGATCATGCACAAAAACTTCTGCCTCATAATCCTTGAGCTCAGATATAATGTCCACTACTTTGGTATTTCTCATATCCGGGACATTTTCCTTAAAAGTAACGCCAAGAACAGCAATTTTTGATCCACGCACCCTCCTCCCAGCCTTTATAAGCATTTTGACGACCCGCTCAGAAACATATTTGCCCATACCATCATTTATTCTCCGTCCAGCTAATATCATCTCAGGATGATATCCCAGTGATTCAGCCTTAAAAGTCAAATAATAAGGGTCAACGCCTATACAGTGTCCGCCAACAAGGCCCGGCTTAAACGGAAGAAAATTCCATTTAGTTCCCGCAGCTTCAAGAACCTCGGCAGTATCTATTCCCATTTTATGAAAAACCATGGCAAGCTCATTTACAAGGGCTATATTTATATCTCTCTGCGTATTTTCAATTACCTTGGCAGCCTCTGCAACCTTAATCGAAGAAACAGAGTGTATGCCCGCCTTTACCACCTTTCCATAAACATTGGATAAAAGCCATGTTGTATCCTGATTAGATCCTGAAACAATCTTTACTATGTTTTCAAGTGAATGGGTCTTGTCACCGGGGTTTATTCGTTCGGGCGAATATCCAACAGTAAAATCTATGCCATATTTAAACCCGGATTCCTTTTCCAGAATAGGGATACAAACCTCTTCCGTAGCTCCGGGATATACTGTGGATTCAAATACTATACATGATCCTTTTTGCATATATTTGCCGACAGTTCCTGAGGCGCTGCAAAGCGGTTTTAAATCAGGAATGCGATATTCATCAATCGGCGTGGGCACAGCAACAATAATAAATCTGCACAGAGAAATATCTTCAGGATTATCTGTAAACAAAATCTCTGCATTCTCCAGAGAATAATCTGAAATCTCCAGGGTCCTGTCAAAACCAGACTTAAGTTCCTTAATTCTGTTCTGTTTAAAATCATAGCCAATTACTTCAAAATATTTTGACATGCTGACTGCAAGAGGAAGCCCTACATAGCCTAAACCAACAACTGCAATTTTATCCTCACCTGCGATCAAAGAATCAAATGTTACCATTTCTTATTCTCCAGCAACGCATAAAAATATTCAGCCATCAATCTTGATTGCGTCGTAAAAAGCTGCATTATTCCGCTTTGCAGCAATTGAAACCAGAATAACTTTTGAACAATCAGTCTTCGGTTATGATTAAATTAAAATTAGAAAACTGTTTGAATGTATTAAAAATCGTTAGCAAAGAACCTGTTGATATATTGTTATTAATAAAAGATTAAATCATTAGCACAATTGCTGTTTTTATTATGGCCTGTTCTTTGTTTACGATTTGTTGGACGAAGCCGCTACGCGGCAAGCAAGCGGCCGACTCCATAAACGAAAATATTGCAACCTCTGTAATTATGAGTGATAAAAGATCAGTTGTAAAATTATTATTAACCCAAAATCAGGAGGTTGAAATGGACACTAGATTACCAGAAGATCCGCAATTCAGCAAGTATTATACAAAACATTGTAAGTATTTAAAGCTCAAAGGTTTGCAGCCAAAGACCATTGAGGCATACGCAAGAACCTTAAGACGTATCGGCAACTATTTTGATGGCCAATTGAAAAGACTATGGGAAAGCTTGAATTGTGAATAAATTAAAGTTAATTCACAATTCAACGGGCTGTTGCCCAAATCATATCGATGATATATAAGCATTCCTTAAAGCACACGAAGGACATGCCCGAAAACACAGTTAATTATTTGAATTAATTTAAAATAATGGCTATTTTTGCTTCACTTCACGGCTGTTTTTTGCAATTATATTAAATAATTATCAATGCAAAAGGAGTTTCCGCCTTATGATGGGACACCAGCCTCAAAGTCAAGAAAAACTTTTCTACACCAGATTCAATCTGAGCCAACGCATTCCCAAAAATCATGTTCTCAGAAAAATAACAAATATGGTCGAGTTTGATTTTGAGAGCTTTGCATAACTCCACGATTTCGGTTAAAATTTAATTTTATGGTTTTAAGCATAGAAAACAAATTTTATCGATAAAAAAGATTCCAGAAATCCCGCTATTAACCTCTAATAATTTGACTTATCCAATTGTTTTTACTTGAAATAACATCTATTTTATGCCATATTATTTGTTAAATTTAACTGCTTTTCAGGAGGATAATATGGGTTACAAAAAAATAGATAAATCTTTAGGTTTTGCTGATCTCGCTCTCGCAAGCTCCTTAAAACATAACCGCAGCCTTAAAATCATGGAAAAAATTGATAAGGCCATTGACTGGTCAAGAGTTGAATCTATTTTAATGGGTCATTATGTTGTTGGCACAAGCTCGGAAGGCGCTGATGCTTATCGTCCTTTGCTTTTGTTTAAATGCCTGATGTTACAAAAATGGTTCCATATTAATTCCGATCCTGAACTCGAAAATCAAATAAATGATCGCTTATCCTTTAAGAAATTCCTATCTCTTCCCTTTAGTAAACCCGCGCCTGACCACTCAACTTACTCCCGTTTCAGAGGTAGATTATCCAAAGAAGCCATGGATCAAATAAATAGTGAAATCCTCAGGCAGTTTGAGAACCAGGGCCTGACCATTAATGAAGGTGTTGCCGTTGATGCCAGGCTCGTTAAATCTGCCTCCCATCCCATCAGCAACAATCAAATCAAAGAACTCAAAGATAGAAAAAATACTCCTGAAGGTAAACTGGACAAAAACGGGAAACCACTCAAATTCTCAAGAGATATGGAATCCGACTGGACGATTAAAAACGATAAAGCTCACTATGGTCTTAAGGAGCATGCCTCTATAGATGTTAATCACGGCTTTATCTTATCCGCCACTCTAACATCTGCCTCAGTTAGTGACTCAATCTATCTGCCATATTGCACCATCTACAGCAGGCATACAAAACAACCAATCAAAAAGGTCTATGCTGACAAAGGTTATTTTGGAAAGCCTAACAGGGAATTTCTTTCCATGAATAATATAGCTGACGGCATTATGAGAAAAAATACTACTGCTGCTAAATTAACCTCCTATGAAAAAGAACGTAATAAGAAAATATCAAAAGTACGCTATATCGTGGAGCAGTATTTTGGACTCAGTCATCTGCATGATGAAGCCTATAAAGCTCGGTTTACGACAATCATTAAAAATAAGTTTGACTGCTGGTATCGCCAGTCTGCATTTAATATATCAAGGGGCTTAAAAATACTGGGAGTAGCCACCATTTAGGTGGTGAGGTGCGCCCGGAGATCAAAATCCGGGTTAAACACCTCAAAATCAGCCTCTTGTGGGGCTAATATGCAGCCTGATCATAGGCTGTTATCCAAATTTGAGTGTATTTTGTTGTAAGTTTTACTGCTCCTTTTCTAAAAAATTGACAAAAATCATAAAATCGGGAATCTGAGCGGTTTTTCAAAGGTCTCTTTGTCTACAAAGAAGTAAAAGACAAATACGGTTACAATGGGAATATTTCTGTGCCGCCACCTGTAATATTAAAGTTAATGTTTCTTTTAATCTTTTACAATGTCAGGTCAGAACGCGAACTCATGTCCACACTGCCCTTTCGATTGGACTGGCTGTGGTTTTTGGGCTACGATTTAGATGATGAAATCCCAAACCACAGTGTGTTGAGTAAAGCTCGCACCCGATGGGGAGTGAGTACCTTCCAGTGTTTTTTTGAAAGAATCGTCAGCCAATGTGTGCAAGCCGGTCTTGTAGACGGCAGTAAGCTGTTTATGGATTCAAGTAATATCCAGGCTGATGCCTCCAATAACTCGGTTGTAAATACCCACGATATCAAACGTTATCTAAAAAAAAGCTACCAACTCCTTGAAGACCGCCTGGAAAAGGAAAACAATCAATCTGACGATGATCATATTGACCCGCCCAAAACCGGCAGCGCCAATAGCAAATATTTATCAACCACGGATCCGGATGCATCTGTTCAGCGCCAGGGAGGGAGCCGCTCCAAGCTAAAATACAAGGTTCATCGCGGTGTTGACGGAAAGCATGAAATCATTACCGCTACCTCAGTGACTACTGGGTCTGTCAATGAAGCCCATTTGCTAAAACCATTGCTTTTGGATCATGAAAAGACCACCGGGTTAAAGGCTCAAACCTGTGTTGCTGACAGCAAGTACGGCATTATTGCAAACTACCTGGACTGCCATGATCTGATGCTGAAAGGTCACTTTGCATCGTTTGAGAAAGCCCATCGGGGTTCTGGTAGCCAGAAGGATATCTTTCCCAAGAAGAATTTCGTTTACAATCCTGACACCGACTCGTTTACCTGCCCTGAGGGAGAAAAGCTTAAACGCAGGCGATTCAACAAACAGCGTCAGCACTGGGAATATACAGCTCCATTAAGTGTGTGTCGTAATTGTGGTTCTTTGTCCCGATGCACTCGAAGCAAGACCGGCAGATCATTGAAGCGTCATGAACGCCAGGAAGATCTGGACCATATGCAGTTGGAATCGGAATCAAAAGCATCACTTAAAGATATTCGAACTCGTCAGTATCTTATGGAACGATCCTTTGCCAGAAGCACCCGCTATGGGTTCAAACGGGCCCGCTGGAGGCGCTTGTGGCGTGTTAAGATCCAAGAATATTTAACAGCAGCAATCCAGAATGTGATGGTACTTGTTCAACATGTCAAAGAACCAGACGCTACCCAGACGGTAGCAAATCGGAAACCAGAAAAAAACAGCAGAACAGGGCGATTTATACTTCAATTTTTAGCTTTATTCACAACTAAATCTATTTCAAAGAATTTACTACATGTGCCAGCTGGATAAGGTTTAATTTCTATATTTTCTGTTCCTGAAACTGGGGTTAGGGCAACAGCCCGTCAAGCTTTGACCCCTATTTGTAACCAATCAAACCGGCCTCCTGAAAGCTGTAGTATCCCTTCCGTGTGATAATGAGATGATCCAGAATCCTAATTCCAAGGATTTTACCTGCCTCAGTCAGTTGTTCATGGATTTTTAAATCGCTGTTGCTCGGTTTCAAATCACCAGATGGATGGTTATGTGCAAATATCACAGCAGCAGCCCTGTCTGATATGACATCCGCATAAACTTCACGTGGATGCACCTGGCTGCGATCCACCAGGCCAATGGTGACAATCCTTTTTTTAATTATTTCATGTGCACCATTAAGGGAAATGCAGACAAAATGCTCTTGCTTTTTATCGGCAATATCAGCCAGAAGCGGCATCACATCCTGGGCACCGGTTACCTTTACAGTATCTTTAATCAGATACCTTCTTGCCAGTTCAAAAGACGATAGGATTTGGGCAGCCTTTGCCAGGCCCATTCCACGCACCGCTATGAGGTGTTCAATAGTTAAATTTTTACTGTGTTTACGGATCAGTTTAGCAACATTGCGGGATATCGTACCAAGATCCTGGCCTTTAACACCTCTCCCCAAAATTGCTGCCACCAGTTCCTCATCAGTCAAGGCGGATGCGCCTCTTTCCTTTAGTTTTTCCCGTGGGCGATTATGAGCCGGCAGGTCTTTGATATTTTTCATAGTGATCTTTCAAGAAAAAGCATCAGGGCAGGCACAGGGGTCTGCCCCTACGATTGCATTTCATTAAATCTATTATAAACCTTATACAGCATCCATTCTTTCACAACACCACCAAAGGTCTTGTCATCCATGATTTTTGTAAATATATCCTGATTGCTATCCATCCTTTCGATTAATTTATTAAGGAACATATCTTCAAAACCGAATTTAAAATTGCCAATGCTGTTATTTTTGGCTTGCTCTGATAGCTTTTCATCCGCAACCAGTTCCTCCTCGATTTGAGAAAAGAAATATTTATCCGCATCCGTAAAATCTGTTCCAAATTTATCGTTTAAAACTTCAATGATCTCCGAGAGTCTTTCTAATTCTTCCTTTTCTTTTTTTGTCCCGGCCTCGGTTATTGGATGAAGTGCGCTTTCACTGTCTTTTTCAAGGACAATTGTGCCTTCTCTTATTTTTTGCAGCCTGTAATATTCCAAAGCCACTTCATCGTAGATTTTAAATCTGTCCGAAATATCCAGTTTTGGCAGCTTGTTGAGGAGAAGGCGCGCGTATGCGTAAAACTTTTCCAAATCCATGTCCGCAAACGGCATGATCTGGGATAAAAAAGAATAGAGACGAATAAAAACGGTCAGGGTGTGTTTGAAATCTTCCTGCTTATCTTCGTCCTTTATTACTTTGTAGCGGTCAATTGCAGGGTCAATTAAAGAATTGAGCATAGCATGGTCTTTTGCGCTGCGAAGTTTTTGTGGTCTAAAAAAGACTTTGGTAAAAGCATCGATTTCAGACTGCCATATTATTTGAAATCCTTCGAGTTTGTTTTTCAGGTCGTAGAGCTTGTTCGGATCGGTTGTTGAAGAAAGTGTAGTCTGTTCATAATAGGGTTGAAATGCATCTATTATTTCCTGGTCTTCGTTGGCAAAATCAAGAATAAATGTATCTTCTTTCCCCGGATATATTCTGTTCAGGCGCGAAAGTGTTTGAACTGCTCTAACGCCGGACAGTTTTTTATCCACATACATGGTATGAAGCAACGGCTGATCAAAACCTGTCTGGTACTTTTCCGCGACCAGCAGGATTTGATACTCATTTGTTGCAAACTTTTCCGGTAATTCTTTTTCCTTAAATCCATTGATTTCATATTCGGTATAGGAAATACCGGTGTCTCTATCGGTAAAGGAGGTAAAGGCAACAATCGTCTTGATATCGGTATATCCTTTTTCCTTAATGTATTTATCAAATTCTGTTTTATACCTTACAACATGGGGCCTGGATGAGGTGACAACCATTGCCTTTGCTTTTCCGCCTATCTTAGGCATAACGCATTGCCGGAAATGTTCAATAATAACCTCGGTTTTCTGAGCCAGGTTATGGGGATGAAGAGAAAGAAACCTGGCTATTGCCCGGCGCGCCTTTTTCTTGTTGATATCGGGATCATCTTCAATGGCTTTTGACAGTCTGAAATAGGTCTTATAGGTAGTGTAGTATTTTAATACATCCAGAATAAAGTTTTCTTCAATCGCCTGTCTCATGGAATAAAGGTGAAATGGAGCAGGTTTTCCATCATTGTCTGTTTGGCCGAAAACTTCGAGGGTTTTTGCCTTTGGTGTTGCGGTAAATGCGAAAAAAGCAAGGTTGGGCTGCTTGCCACGCGCCAGCATTGAGCTTCTTATCTCGTCTTCAATGTCATGATCTTCACCATATTCAGGCGTTTCACTTTCGATTTCACCACTAATGTCAATAACCGTCAGGGTTTCTTTCATCTTTTTTGAAGCCTCACCCCCCTGAGAGCTGTGGGCTTCATCCACGATTATTGCATAGTTTCTTTTTGGAAGGTCTTCGATCTTATCTAACACAAAAGGAAATTTTTGAAGGGTGGTGATAATAATATTGATTCCGGCGCTTAAGGCCAGGGCGAGCTGAGTAGAATCCTTGTCGATTTTTTGTACAACGCCGAGCTTGTGTTCAAACTGGTAGATGGTGTTTTGAAGCTGCTGATCCAAAACGCGTCTGTCTGTGACAACAATTATGGAATCAAAAATTCTTTCATCTTTATCATTATGCAAACTGGACAACCTGTAAGCAAGCCATGCAATGGAATTGCTTTTGCCGCTGCCTGCCGAATGCTGAATCAGATAATTATTACCGACGCCTTTTTGCCTGGCATCCCGGACCAGCTTTCGGACAACATCTAATTGATGAAACCTTGGGAAAATCAGCTTTTCTTTTTTAAATATTTTCCCGTCAATTTTATATTCATCTGTCTGCAAAAGAAGAAAGGAGCCGATTATATCCATCCAGCTATCTTTAGCCCAGACATATTCCCACAGATAGGCGGTTTTATGGCCGTTTGGGTTAGGGGGATTGCCTGCGCCCTTATTATATCCCTGATTAAAAGGAAGATACCGGGTAGCTTTGCCTTCAAGCCTGGTGGTCATATAAACTTTGTCGGTATCAACGGCAAAATGCACAAGGGCGCGTTTTTTGAATTTAAAGAGCAGTTCGTTCGGGTCTCTATCAGAAGCATACTGCCATTTGGCATTTGCCACATTCTGGCCGGTAAACTGGTTTTTCAGCTCCACACTTGCCACCGGCAGGCCGTTCAGACTAAGCAGTATGTCGATTGAGTTTTCATTTTTAAGGCTGTATTTTACCTGACGGGTTACAGTAAGCCGGTTTTTGTTGTATAAGGCAATCGTTTCAGGATTCAGCCTGCTGGCCGGTTTAAAATAGGCCATCTTGAATCGGACACCATGATCCACAAAGCCGTTACGAAACACATCGAGTGTGCCCCGGTTGTCAAGTTCCTTAAAAAGGCGTTGCAGAACCTTGGATTCAATCTGCGAACCGTGAATTTCAGATAGTTTTTCCCATGACTGAGGCTGAGTGTCTTTTAGAAATGCAAAAATTGTCTTTGAATCAAAAGCCAGCTCCCGGCTGAAATCAGAAGGATCCCCTTTCGTGTATCCACCATTTTCAATAAGACTTTTTTCTATCGCCTCTTCAAATGTCTTTTCTGTGGTTATATTTGGATTATTCATTTAATCCCTCATCACGAACATCTATTTTGCCGGTTACGACCTCGGAAATCAAGGCGGTGCGGTATTCTGTTAATAGATCGATCTGTTTTTCGATTTTGGAGATTGTTTGGTCGATTTTAGTGGTTTCTGCGCTAATGAATTTAGAAATTCTTTCTTGTTCATCATTAGGTGGAACAAGAAAAACTGTTTCTTTCAATTTTTCTTTAGTTAAATGCGCTATGCTTATCCTGTTCACAACTGATTCAAATACGCCTTTTTCACCGTACAAGCAAAATGTATAGAAAAAGAAAAAAGGATCATTGGTAGGTTCCATTGTTACTTTGTGGACTGAATTTTGTATATAGCATTCGTCGATTTCTTCATTCCATATGGAAGTTCGCCCGACCTCGCCTCCTTCACTGACTAATAAATCATTCTTATTAAGTCGATATTGGTGAAGCTCATCTTTTGAAAACCACATTTTTTTGACATCTTCTATATTTACCTTTTCCCAATTAATATTTTGAGCTCGCAAATACGGCCTGTAATGGTAGCCGCCTTTGTCAACGTTGGTGAGCATTTTACCTAAGATTATTCTTGCAATATATTTGAGCCTCTTCACATCCCAATGCTTCGGCACCTCCCCCAGCCATTCAATCCCCGAATCCTTCATCGGCGCATCGGGATTCAATCCTTTTGTTACTGCCTGATTGATTATTGCAGCGCGCTCCTCCTTCAGCAGTTCAATGAGTTTTTGCTTTTTTGAGATGAGGTCGTCGATTTGAGCGGTTTTGTGGTCGAGAAATAAGGATGTCTGAACTTGATCAAGCAATTTTGGCAAATAAAGAACACATGAACCTATTTCTTTCTTCCCAATATTTTCTTGCGCCCCACCAACGCATTCATATTCTATTAATTTTTTAAATATGTCTGAATTAATAAAAAATTTCAAAAAGTTATTATGAGTTTCCCCTTTGGGCCTTAATATCGCAACCCTTTGGTTTAATAAAGCAGGTCTTGTGCTTTTATAAACAGAGCTCTTTCCGATTGTTGCACCAGTCAATGCTACAAGAATATCATTTTTTTTGACGGCAAAAGTCTTAAATATTGCTGCATATTCTTCAGGAACCTTTTGGGCTTCATTGAAGTCTATCTCAGGTTTAATATCTCCAATTCTTATGAGAGGTATGCCTTTGTTATTGACATAATCATCAGATTTAAATGCGTAACCATTTATAAATTCAGTACAAAATTTAATCTTTGATTTTTCCCACCCCTCCGGCACCTCTCCAATCCACTCAACCCCGGAATCCTTATATTTCGGATACGGCTTCATTATTTACA
>CAYYMU010000055.1:0-11598 GCA_964472445.1 uncultured Desulfobacteraceae bacterium | reverse complement strand
TGCTCATGTGACTACTTTTCCATCCACTGACCACTGACCACTAATCACTGTTTCCCACTGTCCACTGCCTCTGGATTAATCATTTTATCTAACAACTCATCCACAATATTATCCAGACCGTCTCTTACTGATTTAACCGACTCACTTATTCCCTGCTCTTTCTTTATCTCCTCGATCGCTGTGTCCAGATCCATCAGCGCTCGCCCCAACCTGTCAACCTCTTCTTCAGTAAGACTTCCGCCTTCCATCCTTTTCATGGCCTGAAGCCTGAGAGCCTCCTTGATGATCTCGACCAGAGCTATAACTAATCCAAGAACTCCGTGTTTAAGATTTTTTTCGTCAATGTCTATTGGCATAGTTAGTGTTCAGTGTTCAGTGGTTAGTAGTTAGTAGTCAATAGTCAATGGTCAATGGTTAGTGGTTAGTGGTTAGTGACAAAAAACTGTTCACCGATCACTGATCACTGTCCACTAATCACTCACTGATCACTTTTTGTGCCTTTGCGCTGACCCATCCGCACCAGGGGCAGCCGGTAGTTGTAAGTTCCTTGACAGGAACCCGCTTATCGCATTGAGGACAGGTTTCTTTAGCCACCAGGGCTTCTTTCCATGCAGGAGTTTCCAGCTCGGTTCCAGATGGAAACTCTAAACCATATTTGGCTGCTGTCTCAAAGGATGCCAGAGTTGCTCTGATTTTGATACCAAGCAGCTCAACTCCGGCCAAAGAAACAGCAATATCTGCATTAATAACCAATCCCTTGTCCAGAATTCTGTCTATTACGTCAGCTAAACCGCCACCATCTCGAGATGGTTCTATAGCCATTTGTCCCCCATTAAGGTTTGCCTGAGTGTAAAGGTGTTAATTTTAGTGTAATTTCCAAGATTCCGTTATTATATATCTTTCTGATTATATTCTCAGAAATGCGAGGTAACTTGATCATTTTACGATAGTTTTGTTTCCCATGGCTTGCTGATATGACTAACATATCCTGGTTTAAATCAAGCATGATATCCTCTTCATTAACTTCTGGCAATTCAGCAATCACACGCAGATTATTATTTTTCTCAAACATATCGACAGGAATATCTCTTTTACTTTCATTCATTAAGGCATCTCCAATAAAGATGAAAACTACTCCTCAACATCTTCTATATCAATACGTTTGCGCATTTTGATTCGTTTGAATTCCTGCATATTTCCGTCAGCATCAAGTCTTGTCTCATAAATAGCAAGAATATCCATACCGTCCGGAATCGAGTGCTTTTCGATAACCTCAATATTTACCAGCCATTCTTCGCCTTCTTTAACCGCCGACAAAGTCGAAGAAATATCTAAACCAGTAAGATCATATAAATCTGTCCGTGCTTTTTTGATTGCTTTTGCCATACTTAAAGCCATTTTTATTTACCTCCTTATATTGGTCATTGGTTATTGGTTATTAGATTGAATATTTGTTGAATCTCTTCATTCTTCAATCTTCAATAGTCTGCGCTTGCCCTGTTTTTCGGAAACTCTTTTCCTACAGTTGGAACAGAATTATTGTCTATTGACATGTCTCCGACGTATCTACATATCTTCCTTCATCTTTCTGATGGCCTCTAATCTATCCATCAATTTTGTTTCTTCCTTCTCATACGTTTCATCGTCTATTTCTTCCATTTCATACTGCATCTGAAGGGCCAAAAGCTCTTCATGAACTTTGGACTCATCGGTCATCTCCTGATATGCGGAATCCCTGAGCTTTGCCGCAATCCATACGGTAAACTTTAAAGGAGAAAGCAATATGTTGTCGATTATAAAAGCCATGATTTATTCAATTGAATATTGTATATTGAAGATTGAATATTGAAGGAATTCTGCCAATTTTTTATAAAAAAACAGAGCGGAGCGACTTCATTCACTATTCACTACCCACTATTCACTATTCACTGTCCTTCACCATTTAACTACAATTTCTATGAAATTACACGGAGGCACCGGACCTACGTATTTGAATTTCATTTTTCCATCATATTTTGTGCTCAGTTCATTAACCTTTTCATCCAATTGTTTTTCCCGATCTTTTGTAATTAGAAAGGAACTGTTGGTTATCATTTGATCGCCGAAGGCATTGTTTACCTTATGATCCACACAAAGCCCTTTAAGTAGATTGAGAATCGCTTTTTCTTCCTGCATTCTTTTAGCATCCAGAGCTTTTTTAACCATTTCACCCAATCGAACCTGATCCCCCTGCGGCTTAATTCTTTTTGACACAATTCGATCTCTTAACGATCTGATATTTCGGTTTTCATCAATGATTTCCTTGTAAATGTCCTGCATATTCACCCATAGAACTTTGAGGCCGAGTTCTATCTTATCTTCAACATAACTTAAGAGTTTTCTGATTTCGTCATATCTTGCCTTCAGAACTTTTTCTCTTATAAGATCCGCTTTTTCAGCTATAGTCCCGAATCTTACCGGCAGCATCGGGTAGTATTTCATTGCCTCTTCCATGACTTTTTGATGCGCAATGGTATTGGCCCTGGAAACCGGATATTTTATAATAGAAGAAGGGCTGATAACAGCTCCGATGTCCCGGTAACAAACAGTAGAAACATCATCGTTTCGGCTATCAATACCGATATGCCCGAAATTTCTTTCTTCATCAGTCGCTATAATAGCGTATATATATTTGCTTTCATTGGTCATTAGTCACTCGTTGTTAGTCATTGGTCATTAGTCATTTGTCATTGATAATTGGTTTATTGATTATTGATTATTGATTATTGGTTGCTTGTTTCTCGTTGCTCGTTGCTGTCCTCTATCCTCTGATCACTATCCACTACCCACTGTTCACTCTTCACTAAATACTCAGCAAGCTCATCAAACCTTTCTTTATCCCTGCCGGAGATAAGCATTTTAAAATATGCCTTCACCTTTTCCCGTTTTTTTACCTCTTCAATTGTAATATCCTTTGCAATATGAGCAAACACATTATGATAGGCACCTATGAAAAGAACGCCTGTTTCCCCCTCTTTCAGAGTATGGTTGATGTTATCGGCAATAAATCTGTCCCTTTTTTCCATAAGTTTATCTCTGTGAAACCTGTAACCTATGTAAGCCACGGTCCTTTCCCAAATCGATTTGCTCTGGGAAAGTTTGATGATCCGGTTATATTCTTCCTTAAGAAGGGCTACATCTTCTGTCTTTCTTATCTCAGCGCTTTTTCTGACCAGATCAAGGACAATCTGGTAATTTCTGCTCCCTTTTTGGGCTCCTTCCTTAATTATCTTTTGTCCAAGCTCACCATCTGCCATTAATCCATCCTGATAGATTTTTAAATTATCGGCATTTACTTTGTTGAAATATTTCTCAATATTATCCCAGAATATGGAGACAGTCTGTTTGTGTCTTTCCCAACGCTCTCTTCCGCATATCTGTACACTTCTTTTCTCAATAGAGGACGCCATACTCCCTAAATCAGAGTCTACATGAATAACAGGCACATAAAGCAGTTTTCTCATTATTCCTTAATCGTAGCACTTTTAATATTATTTTTTTGACAGGATATTCAGGATATTCAGGATTTAAAATATTGTAGCCGTTCACGGCTTGAAACTTGAAATTGGAAATTAGGAAGAACAGTACAAAAGCATGAAGGCCAAATTTCTAATTTCAATGTTCCGTGAACGCTTACAAATCTTGTCTATCCTGTTATCTTGTCAGACTCTTTTTCAAAAAGCTAAATTGTTACCTTTAATCTATCAACTCGTTGCTGACCACTACCCACTACCCACTAACCACTGATCACTGACCACTGACTAATGACTAATGACCAGTGACTAATGACCAGTGACTAATGTCCCACTACCCACTGCCTCCCTGACATCTATCCAGTCCCTTACATCCGCTTCTTTAAAGGAACATTGATCCTCCTTGCAATAATCGCTGAGAATGCGGTATGCCATGGTAATCTTTTCAAACCTCTTTTGAGCTTCCTTATTGCCTGGATATTTATCTGGATGAAACTTTTTGCTAAGTTCCCTGTAAACGTTCTTGATTTCCAAAATTGTAGTTTCTTCGCCTAAAGCAAACATCACTCTGGCCTCGTTTACCTCTCCAAATTCCATACTTTTCATCTCCAGAGCAGTAAAGCTGTATGGAGGAATGGGTCCTACAATTCGAAAATTAATGCTGCCATTGTATTGTTTGTCCAGTTGATCCACCTTTGACTCAAAAGTTTCCTGCTTATTCTTGTATATAAGAAAAGCAGTGTTCATTATCATAGAATCATCCATAAGAGCGTGCGAACGATAACTTTCTGCCTCCTTCTTAAGAGCATCCAGTAACTGTGAAGAACATTCCTCTCTTTTTTTGTCCAATAATACTTTGACCATTCTTCCCAGGTTTATTTTGCTTTTAAAAATCTGGTCAGGAGATTTTGTTACAGCTTCTTCTTTCAGCCTTTTAATTTCCTCTTTTTCACCTATTTCCTTTAAAATCAAATCGATGTTGCCCCACAGTGCCACTACGTCGATTTCTATTTTATCCTTTACAGTATCAACAACGTTTTTAATCTGAACATAATTTTTCTGCATTATTCTCAGTAAATTATCCTCGCTGTCTGTCATGGTTCCATACTTTACCGGAACGATATGATGATATTCCATCACCTTTTCGATTGCAGATTGATAAACAGCGAGATTGCGCAACAGGATTTCCCTGGGCAAAGAATCAAATTTTATAAGCGGCATATTGCTGACTACAGCAGCAATATCTTTATAGGGCAAAAAGTAAACATTTCCCTGTTCAATTCCTGCAAAACCAAGGTTTTTGGGCTCATTTGCGCTGATAAAACCGTAAATGTATATTCCATCTACACTCATTCTTTATTCTCCGAATTGGTCATTGGTCATTAGTCATTGGTTATTAGTCATTAGTCATTAGTTATTAGTTATTAGTCATTGGTCACTGGTCATTAGTCATTGGTCATTAGTCATTGGTTATTAGTTTATTGATTGTTAGTTGCTTGTTCGCTACCCACTGATCACTGACCTTCTCAATTGGGCAGGCACAAGGCCAGCCCCTACATCTGATCACTGTCCTCTGTCCACTGATCACTATCCACTATCCACTATCCCTTGATCACTGCCTTTCCTTCAATGCTTCTTTAAAATTAGCAGCGGAAATCCGAAATTTAGAATAATTCTTGCTGCCTTTTTTAATAAAAGCTCTTATCGCTGCAAGCGAAGCTTTTCTGCATATTGCTTCAATATCTGCGCCCGAAAAATCCTGGGTTGCAGCAGTCAGAGATTTAAAATCAACATCTGAGCTTAAAGGCTTTCCTTTTGTATGGACCTTAAAAATTTCAAATCTTGTTTGTTCATCTGGAACGGAAATCTTGAGATGAAAATCAAATCTGCCTGCTCTGAGCAAAGCAGGATCAATAATATCCAGCCTGTTTGTGGCTGCAATAACTACAATTCCCTTGAGTTCCTCAATACCGTCCAGCTCGGTCAGGAATTGGCTGATGACGCGATCTACCACATGGGATGCGGCTTCAGAACCGCGCTTTGGAACCACACTGTCTATTTCATCGAAAAATATTATACATGGCGAGGCCTGCCTGGCTTTTTTGAAAATTTCCCGAACTCCCTTTTCGCTTTCTCCAACCCATCTGGAGAGAAGTTCCGGGCCTTTAACCGAAATGAAATTTACCTCTGATTCAGAGGCAACTGCCTTGGCAAGTAATGTCTTCCCTGTTCCGGGTGGACCATATAGCAATATACCCTTGGAAGGGCTTGTTTTTGCATGTTCAAACAACTTATCGTATTTCAGAGGCCATTCGATGGTTTCCATTAGAACTCTTTTTGCTTCGGCAAGCCCGCCGACATCGCTCCACTTTACATCCGGAATTTCTGTAAAGACTTCCCTGATAGCCGAAGGTTCAACTTCCTTAAGGGCTTCCATGAAATCATCCATGGTGACTTGAAGATTCGACAGGGTCTCGTAAGGAATCTCTTCCATCTGAAAGTCAATGCTGGGGAAGATCGTTCTCAGAACAACCATAGCTGCTTCACGAGAAAGCGCTTCAAGATCCGCTCCAACAAAGCCATGGGTCAACTCGGATATACGCACCAGATCTACATCCTCGGCCAGGGGCATTCCACGAGTATGAACATTCAGTATCGCAAGGCGGCCGTTTTTGTCAGGTATGCTGATCTCTATCTCTCGATCGAAACGTCCCGGTCTTCTCAAGGCTGGATCAATAACATTTGGAATGTTGGTAGCGCCTATTACGATGAGCTGGCCTCTTGAAGAAAGCCCGTCCATCAAAGCAAGAAGCTGGGCTACGACCCTTTTTTCCACCTGTTTCTCTCCACCCATATCTTCTCGTTTGGGAGCAATGGCGTCAATCTCATCTAAAAATATAATACTGGCTGGATGAGTAGAAGCATCATCAAATATACGCCTAAGATTGGCCTCGCTTTCACCATAAAACTTATGCATGATTTCCGGACCGCTTATAGTTACAAAATAAGCATCGGTTTCATTTGCAACAGCACGGGCAATGAGGGTTTTACCGCATCCGGGAGGCCCGTGTAAAAGCACCCCTTTTGGAGGATCAATACCTAATCTTTCAAAAACCTGGGGATATTTTAACGGCAGCTCGATCATCTCTCGAATCCGTCGGATTTCCTTGCCCAGGCCTCCGATATCTTCATATGATATCCTGGTCCTGGCTTCACCAGCCGCTTTCTTCTCCTGAATTTTGATAGAGGTGTCTGACTGGATTATCACCACCCCTGAAGGCATAGTCGAAACAACTTTAAAATCCTGTGTTCGAGTTCCGATGAGTCTTGCTCTTACCGTGTCACCTTCCAATAGAGGCAGACCCTCAAGGAGGCTTCCGATATAGCGGGCATCATAGGAACGCATGCTTGTCAAAGGGGCAACAACGATTTTATGAGCTGGATTAAATTCGGACTTTGCGATGGTAATTTTTTCGTCAATCCCGACCCCTGCATTTTCGCGGGTAATCCCATCCAGACGAACAAGGTCTTTACCCCTGTCCTCCATGTAGGCAGGCATAACCTTGGCCACTGTTTCCCTTTTTCCCTTGAGGCTTACAACGTCTCCCACTTCAACCCCGATTTTTTTGAAACACACAGGGTCCAGGCGAATAATCCCACGGCCTACGTCTTTGGTTGAAGCTTCCGCTACTTTCAGAGTAAGGGGTTTATTCTCAATATTCTTTTTTTTAGGTTTCATGTTATTAGTCATTAGTTATTAGTCATTGGTCATTGGTTATTGGTCATTAGTCACTGGTCATTGGTACCTTTCTGTAAATCCCTAAATCCTGAACCCTGATCTTTTATTTTGAACCGCAGAACCGCAGAATACCCGCCTGCCATGTATTGCAATTGGCATTAAAGTGATAAATGTCACAATACCATCCCTTTGTGGTATTCCACACGAACAACGTAAAGACATTGCGGGCAGGTCGAAGTAAAGAATATTAATTTGTTCCTTTTAAAAAACTTCTGCTGTTCGACATTCCTTGTTCGATATTCGATATTCATTTTTTTCAATCCCCAAATCCCTCAATCAAAAATTTAGTTTAAAATAATCCCCCCTTACATTCAAAAGGAGGTAACCTTTAAAACCCTCATAATTTAATGAAGGAGCTCAGGGGGATTATTTCAAAGAGCACTATTCACTGACCTTTATCTTAATCTCCAACACCCCGTTTTTGAATGACCATGTCATATCTTCAGCTTTTGCGGGTCGAGAGAGAAGGATCTCTTTTTGATATTTTCTTGTTTTCCCATCGGCGCTGATATCAAGTATATCGCCTTTGATTTCCAGATTGATATCATTTTTCTCGATACCGGGCATTTCTACTATGATCTGAATTTCATCGGCTTCATCAAAAACATCCACCATGGGTTCACGCACCTCTTCCACTACAGGCCCTTTTGGCGTTTTTTTAATATTACCGAAGGGGTTGACAGAAGTTCTGCCGTTGGCCATGGTGCGGACATTAATCCCATAAACGCCCTTTAAATCCTTAAGCCCTTTTATTTTATCAAGACCACTAAAATCAATATCACCTGTTTTGGAAAGAGATTCGCCCTTTTCCGCCAACTTAGTCGCTGCATCGATCAAATTTCCAAGCCCCTCGAAAAGACCACCTATCCCGAAATCAAAGCCGGCGCCCTTTTCTTCTTTGGGTTCTTCCTTCTTTTTTTCTTCAGTCATTTCCGTTGATCTCCTTTTATCAGCCATTTGTTGCTATTCACTGATCACTGTCCACTATCCCCCTGACCACTAATCACTAACCACTGACCACTATCTACCATTTCACCACGATATTCACAAAATTAAATGGCGGCGCCGGCCCAACGTATTTAAACGTCATCCGGCCATCATGTTCCTTAACCAGATCTTCCACCAGAAAATCGAACTCTTTTTCACGTATGCGGTCAATCAGAAAGGCGGCATTTAAAACCATACTGTCTCCAATCAGATCATTTTCTTTAACATTTACATATGTACGCTTAAACTTATTTAATATTTTCCATGCCTCATCAGCCTTTTTCTTGTCTAATGCTTCCTTTACCGCCTTGCCTAAAGCGACCTTTGCGGCATTATCAATTTTTGCCGATTTGCCTTCAGACTTCTTTTTGAGTTTTTTGACATCCTTATTATCTTCCACGATTTCTTTAAATACCTGGTTCGTATCTTTCCAGAGCACCTTCAGGCCCATCTCGACCTTATTGTCCATATCCCGCAGAAGCCCCTTTAATTCAGAATATCGTTTTCTTAATAAGCTCCGCAACTCTTCAACACTTGACGCAATGGTACAAAATCTTACAGGCAATACCGTATAATCTTTCATGACCTCCTCAATAACTCTTTCGTGGGTAGTCATATTCTCCCGATTGATGACATACTTGGTCATGGGTGTGCTGCTGATTACAGCGCTGATATCTTCATAGCCGATGGTTGAAACAATATCTCCCCGACCGCCGATACCAATTGTTCCGAAATTTCGATCTTCATTGCTTTCAATGATACAGTAAAGGTATTTTCCTTCTCTAGACATTATCAATCCTTAATCCAACTTTCGACACCTAATAATCGCAAGGCATTGCTTTTATCGGGATCGAAGAAAATTGTTTATATTTTTCTGTTTTTCCGGAAACATCTTTTCTTTTTATTCTTTCAGCTTGCAAATGCTTTCCTTCTTCAGTAATTTGAGACAGTTCTTTATTTATCCGGTGTATTCGCCTTTCATGAGCCGCTTTTTCCTGGTTCAAGCGCTCCTTTCTTTGATCTAAAACAAACATCTCCAAATATGCCGAATTTTTCGGTGGAGGTTTGGATCGTAGCGTGTTTCTCAAGTGCGTTTTAATGTTTGTAAATCCAATTCGTTTTATTGACATATGATCCTCCCTAAGTTGAATCCTACCTTGCACTTTCCCGTTTGTGAATAACAACATATTGCGCCTTTTCAGGCCCGGACAATTTGATCTCCACCAGTTGACCCTCTTTTAAATCTACTTCCTTTCGAATGTTGTTGGGAATAGAAATCCTGCCTTCTTCGTCCACCCTTGCAAAAGCTCGCATTAAGGCCATTTGTACACCCCCCTTCTAAATTGAAGATTGAAGACCAAAGCAATTGAAGATTGTAGATTGAAGATTTGTGATCTGTCCACTGTCCACTAACCACTCTCCACTGCCCACTGATCACTAACCACTAACTAGCAATGCTGATCAATCAATTCTGAAATAACCTCTTTGACCCGGTCCTGATTGGTTTTGCTGCCGATGCGGCTGGTTTCCGAAGCCAGTATGTCCATACATGTCTGTCTGAAAATCTGGTCGTCCCTGGCAACAGAAGCCTTCCGAATCTGAAGGGTCTTGGCAATCATATTGCAGCCTCTTATGGTTGGTGAAAATTCACAGACATCTGATTCCCTCAGACCCCGCACGATTTTAACTATTTTTGAGGCATTACCATTGGAAAGCCCGGATTTGGCTTTGGTTATACTCACCTCGGACTCTTCGTCAAAATTATCGAGATCAAGGGTAACCATCCTATCCCTTAATGCATCCTGACTGCGGTGAACACCGGCATATTCCTCCGGATTGCTGGTAAAAATGGCTGTAAAGTCGGGATGGACACGCAGATAATTACTATCACCTTCGCGCGCAGCCGGAAGATCCAGCATCTTCTCCTGCAGCACTGATAAAAGTACGTTATTGGCCTCCGGCCTGGAACGGGTAAATTCGTCGTAAATGAGAGTAAATCCGTGCCTACAGGCTACGGTGAGCCGGTTGTCCACCCACAGCTTCTTTGTATCTTCCTCGGTCTTTAGAACTGAATGAATGAAATTGTCCACTACCTTGCGGCTGCGAAAGCCATGTTCACCGCCTACGAGGTCTGAAGTTGAAAACTCCTCGTCGCCATGAATCATAACAACCGGACGACCGATCTGGCTGGCTACGTGCATTGCCAGAGTGGTTTTGCCGGTTCCGGAAATTCCACGAAAATGCAGAGGAAAACCAGCCTTGATATAACCTATAGCTCTCTCTGTAACATCCTTAATGTACTGAGTTTCTACAAAGTTCGGCATAGAACGCGGCTCCAGCACAGTTGTTATTGGCTCCATAGACATTTTATTCTCCTTTTAGAACAGTGATTAGTGGTTAGTGATTAGTGATTAGTGGTTAGTGGTTAGTGATCAGTTTTTGTCCACTACTCACTGTTCACTGTCCACTGCCTACCTTTTACTCAAGACTCCCTTACCTCCACACGTCAGACATGGAAGATATGCGCCTGCACAAACCCCTTTGCCATTACAGTCAGGGCATTTTTCGACAGGCTCATTAATGCTGACCATGCCTTTTCCGCCGCAAACCTGGCAGGTTAGCCGGTGTCCCGGCTGAATGCCGGTACCCCCGCAATAGGCGCACACAATTGCCGGCTTATGGATTGTAACCTCTTTCCTGTTGCCACAAACCTGGCAGACGGACATTTCAGACAGAAGCTCAAAAGGGTCGGCACCCTTTCCCTTACAAAAGGCACACTTTATGGTAATTTCATTTTCAGTCTCTCTAATAATTTCCATACTCATTATATTTTCCTCCATCAGTTAATTCTGTAAGTAAATTATCTGATTATTAGGGGCCGGGCACGTTAAGTCCTTGACCGGGCCCCTAAAGGATAATCAGCTACGTAAAATATAATGAGCCTTCCTTCTCTAATTCATTCTCATCAACAAACCGACGCATAACGGGGATCAGGGATCGCCAGTTTTCGATACCTAATTTTTCTGCAATTTTTGTCATTTTGATCCCATCCGGGTTGTCAGCCACAATGTCTATAATTTTAGACCTTAATTGCTCCCTTTCCTCAATAGCCTCTTCAACCGGTTCCTCAATAGCCTCTTCAACCGGTTCCTCAATAGCCTCTTCAACCGGTTCCTCAATAGCCTCTTCAACCGTTTTTGTCACCTTACCGGCAACCACCTTTGCTTTACCGGTTATAACAGTACGCCCTCTCACAGACTGCATGGTAGTTATTAGTTCCTTCCATGCAGACGACATCTC
>CAYYMU010000054.1:0-11855 GCA_964472445.1 uncultured Desulfobacteraceae bacterium | reverse complement strand
CAACGTTCATGAGTTTGTAAAAAGATGCGCTATGCCGCTCTGCAGCACTTGAAACCAGAGTAACTTTAAATAATCAGTCTTCAGTTGTGATAACCGGCAAAAACTACAGTTGGGTTATTTGAAAGTCACGAATTTAATTATGGACGGGACTTTTTACAACACCCTCAAAGTTAATGGCTTCGTAAAAAGTCATTTGCAAGTGACATTGAGCAGTTTTGGAAAGAGCGAACAAATTTTACTTTTTACGATTTCATCAAAGTTTATTTACTGTTAATCATTCTTAGTCTTTTTCAGCTCGCTTAGTTCCTTTTTCATCTGGTGCCATTCTAATGCTCTGTCAATAGCTATCAATATCTGTTCCTTACGGAATGGCTTGGTAATGCAATCATATGCTCCTTTACGTATAACCTCTTCTGCAGACTCAACAGAACCGTAAGCTGTAATAATCAGTATGGGAATATATTTGTCTATCTTTCTAATCTCAGTGATAAGTTCCACGCCATCCATACTCGGCATTTTAAGATCAGAAATCAGGAGATTGTAATCTCCTGTTTTAATTAATCCGGGAACTTCCAGGGGATTGTTTGTGGTATCAACTTTGTGTTCAGTCTTTTCTGCAATAATCATAGCAAGAAGTGCTAACATATCGAGTTCATCGTCAACAATCAAAATTTTTACACCCATCTTTACTCCCCCTTATTTTACTTGGGAGGCTGTCAGAGAATGGCTATTTCCCGCAATCTCTGCGTCAGGCTCAGATTTTAATCCTCAAAATACTCAATGTATTCCAGCGGTTAAAATCTTCGTCTTCCTTGACCTTGCAAAAAATTTCTCATTCTCGGACAGCCTCTTAGGCCTTGTTTGTCTTATGTCCATTTTTCAAAAGAGCAAATGGCAGGGACACTATAAACGTACTGCCTTTTTTCGCCATGTCTTCTTCTTCAGCCACTGTCTCAAAGGTTATGTCTCCGCCATATTTATTTATTATACCATGACTGACAGACAGACCCAGGCCTGTACCTTCCCCCACCTCTTTTGTAGTAAAAAATGCTTCGAATATCTTATTTCTATATTCCCTCTTAATACCATGTCCTGTATCCCTGAAAAGAATTTCCACCTTGTTCTCAAGGCTGTTGAGCCTGGTAGAAACAGTTAAAACACCTCCGCCCTTCATGGCTCCAAAAGCATTGGTAATAAAGTTCATGAATACCTGCTGCAAATGACCTGAATCTCCTCTTACTCTTGGCAGATTTTCTGCAAAATGCTTCTCCAAAGTAATTTTCTGGGCAGGTAAAATATTTTCAACTACAGAAATCACCTTTTCAACGTTTTCATTTACACCCGCAGATTGCTCTATTACATCCGGGCGTCTGGAATAATCTAAAATACTCTCAACTATCCTTTTACAGTTAAGCGCCTGCCTGCCTATAGTTTCGACAATCTCGTGACTTTTAGTGTCAGGATCCATCTTTTCCAGGAGAACATCGCTAAAACCAATTATCAGAGCTATTGGATTGTTGACTTCATGCACCACCATTGCAGATAATTTTCCAAGAGAGGCCATTTTTTCAGTATTATACATCTGTTCTTCTTCCAGTTTTTTCCTCTCTGTAATATCTCTTGAAATTCCCAAAGCAGCAAAAACCTTACCATTATTGTCCTTGAGCGCCACAAAATTGCTGGTAAACCAGTAATCACGGCTCCCTATTCCCACAGGATATTTTACGTTGAGGTTCCTGCCGCTGTCAAATACCTGCCCGATAAAACCCATTTGCAATTCCGCACTTTCCGGAGAAAAAAGATCACATATATTTTTACCGATTAAATCGTCTGGCCTTTCATTAAAAAAACTTGCAGTACACCTGTTTATTGATATAAATTTTCCATTTTCATCTACAGTAAAAATAAGATCTTCGGCACTTTCTACAAGGGTTTTATACTTTTCTTCTGATTTTCTCAGTTCTTCAAGCGAATTTTTCAGATCATCTGTCTTTTTCATCACCTCTGCTTCAAGTGTCTTTGCCCAGCGCTGCTCAAAACTTATAACATAAACACTGCCCAAAATAATAGCAAACAAAATGCTGGCCTGAATATAAAACTGACGTATAAAAACCGAATGAACTGCATCTTCAACTTCATTTAGCGGAGCTACAACTGCCACAGACCAGGAAAGTTTAAGATATGCACAGCAATTTATGGGCGCATAGGCAATCAATTTTTTCATCTCAGCTTCCACACCACTGTTCCATCCTGAAATATAACTGCCTGTTCCCTCCTTGCCTTCAAGCATCTTTTCCTTTTGTATTATATTGATCTGCGAAAAAGATATCTTGGGCTTTTTCATTGCACGGGCTTTAAAAGCATCTTCTCCTATAAATTCCTTCTGAGGGTGGTAAAGAAACATTCCCTTGTTATCTATAACCCAGGCATACCCGGTCTTACCTGATTTTATAACTTTAACAGCCTTCTCAACCAGACGTGTAACATCTATCATAAAGAGAAGCACTCCTGACAAGCGTCCGGTAGCCACAGGGTAAGCCTCGTCAACAGATTGCTCATAAGTAGGTGTAGCCAGGCACATAACAAGCCGGCCGGGATACTTCTCATTCTCAGTAGTAATTTCACCAGCATAAATCCTGTTCTTGTTTTCTTTTAAATGTGCCCACTTAAAACTCTTAATATCGCAAAAATCGCCCTGTATTACATGGGACATTCCCCTTTTATCAACAATATGCGCTGTTTTGCCTTTGTGGTCTATAAACCTTATTTCAAAGACTCCGTCATCCTCGACAGCTGATAACGTAGTATTCATACGGCTGGCCCATGATACCCTCTCCAGATATTGAATAGACGGAGAAAGATTTAACAATGAAAGTTCTCTCTTCATAAACTCCATGCTGTTTTCCATACGACTTGCCGCATACTTTGCTAATACCAGTTGCTGGCGATTAAAATCTTCAGAAATAATCTCTTTCATCTGCCTGACAGAGAAAATTCCAAGATAAAAGGCAACCATAAGAAGAGCCACAACAAAGATACCAATAAAAACAATGGATCTTCTTATGTTATAGTATTTTTTGGAGAAATATCTTTTTTTCTTCTTCAATTTATTATTAACCTCACAGTGTATTCATTGTAAAGAATCCTGGCCCAGTGGACCAGGCTTTGTCTTACCCCCAGAGGGAATTTGCTTTAAATGTCTCGCTCTGAAAAGTTTTGGTCATTGAATAAGGTTTTTTTTTCAGGACAAAATAAAAACATACAGGGTCTAATCGGGAGCAGCTGGCAAAGATACAGTAAAGGTGGTGCCCTTGTTCTTTTTGTCCTCTTCTTCAGTTATTGTCTCAAATTTTATCTCCCCATCACTTTTGGACACCAGGCCATAACAAACCGAAAGCCCAAGACCTCCTCCCTCTCCTACAGGACGCGTGGTGAAAAAAGGGTCAAATATCTCGTTTCTGTATTCCCTTTTAATACCATGGCCTGTGTCCTTGAAGAGGATTTCCAGTCTGTTCCTGGATCTGTCATGTCTGGTAGAAATTGTTAAACATCCTCCTCCTCGCATAGCAGCAACAGCATTGGTAATCAGATTCATAAAAACCTGACGCAAATGTGCTGGGTTTCCTTTTGCTCTTGGCAAATTTTCTGTAAGATTTTTTTCTATAATTATTTTTTCCCTGCTCAAGATATCCTTAACCACAGAAATCACTTTTTCAAGGTTTGCATTGACATCCGTAGAGTACTTGGTCATGTCTGGAGATGCAGCAAAGCTTATAAGATTTTCAACAATACGTTTGCAGTTAAATCCCTGCCTTTCAATTGTCTTAAGAATTTCATAATTCCTGGTGCCTTTTTCCGTTTTTTCCAAAAGAAGATCAGCAAAACCAAGAATTACGGCCAAAGGGTTGTTGAATTCATGAGACAGGCCGGCTGCCAGTTTTCCCAAAAATACCAGTTTTTGCATATTATATAACTGATCAACACTTTTTTTCCATTCAGTAACATCTCTTTCCAGTTCAATTACTCTGATAACCTTACGTCTGTCATTCAATATCGGATAAGCTATTATTCTTGAATATGCAACACTGGGTCCTTCAAAATATGTATGAAGCACCTCGGCAATTTCTCCGGTCTTAAAGGCATCTTTCACAGGACATTGATGATTGTAAAAACAGGGTTTTTTTGAATAGTTAAGAAGCCTGTAACAACGCCTGCCAAGAATTTCATGCCGTGGTTTGCCAACTTTTTCTACAAATGATTCATTTACTCCTTCTATCCTGTAGTTATTGTCAACAACCATAATTCTGTCTTTGATAGCATTTAAAACACTGCCAAGAAAACTGTTGGCTTCTAACAATTCTTCCATTGTGTTTAGTTCGTGTTTTTTTTTCATGATATCCCGGCTGTTTTTTTGTTACATTAATCAACTATAAGGCCTGGTTGCCTCAGTATAATATTTTTTTATAAATTCCTTGATATACCAGTCTACAACAGCATCACTAAACAGGGTCATATCCAATTGCTTGGTGAAAGCAGTCAACTTGGCCATTATATCCAGTTTCGCCTCAATAGTAGCCCTGTTATACTTAGTCATCCTGCCATCCAGAACATCGCCCGTCATTTCAACATTAAAATCTATTCTTTCTAAAATCTCCTTTATGAGCCGAGTCCTTCTCGCGCGTCTGTCATGGGATGCTCCGCCTCCTCTAAACAAAAAACGGATATAATTATCATTAATGGAATCACCCGCATATGCCTCAAGTGTCTGAAGGTGATAACCGAGTCTGATGCTGAAATTCATGTATTCTCTGGATATCACGGCAAAACTCGGCTCCGATAATGCTTTCTCAGAATTAGGTCCCACAGTAGTACTGGCAATTACACTTAGCAGACCCTTTACATTTACAGGAGGAGGACCCGGCCATTCTATGGCCATCATGCCTTTTAATAGAGCCTTCATGGGTATGGAACGAATATTATCGACCGTAATCCTTTTCGAACTGTTTTCCACACCCCCACCCAGGTCTATCACGTGTATATCAAGAGGAAGCTGAACTACCAGCTTTACAGCACCGCCCTTACCTGTGTTTGCACCTTTACCTATCTTGAACATCTCATTCATCGCCATTTCATGAACAAACCTGGTTATGTCATGAAAGGTTTTACAACCCTTGGGGCTAAACTCTTCTTCATTCTCAGGATATATAAGGTTTAAAGGTACTATGTTCTTTAAAACGCCTCTTAAAACTCCAAAAACCGCCGTATCCTTAAAAGGATTTTCTCTTTTTCCCGCCTCAATAAGCTGTTCTATCCTGCCATCATAAACATTTCTATTAATTGCATCAACAGTAACCTCCTGACCAGGTCTCAAGGTCTTCATAGCTATCTCAGTATTTAAGATAGTTGGCACACCATACTCTCTGGTAATAGATGCCATATGCCCTGTAGGACTTCCTACATCCGCAATAATAGCGCTGGCCTTTTCCATGACAGTCACAAATTTTGGAGTAGTGTGTTTAGCTACGAGAACCGCACCTTCTGGAAAGTTCTTCAGATCTTCTTCTTTGGTTACAAAATACACCTTTCCTGCACCAACACCTTTGCATGCGATCTGCCCTTTATCTATCAAAACCTTATGACCGGGCAAAAATGTGGGAATAGGTCTAGTCCTTTTTTCTGTCACAATTCGAAGTGGTCTTGTCTGCAGAATGAAAAGCTTGTCATTCAAATCAAGTGCCCATTCTACATCCTGTGGTTTTCCATAGTGCTTTTCAAGCGCTATGGCATATTGGGCAAGGGTTATTATCTGTTCATCATTCAGGCACGGCATTCGTTTTATATAATCAGGCACTCTTACATCTATTGCGTCCTCTTTATGTCCGCATATAAGCATAACCTTCTGCTTAGGCTGTTTTTTCGTCAAGATGGTTCCGGGAACATCCCTGGATACTATATAAGTATGTGGTTCCACTATACCATCAACAGCATATTTCCCAAGACCCCAGACTCCATTGATTATAATATCATGTTTTCTTTCATCTGTGGGATCACGCGAGTACATAACACCACTGGCCTTGGCATTAATCATTTCAACCACTCCAACAGCCATTACCATATCTTCGTCCTGGAACCCTTTACTTTTACAGTAAAAGATTGCCCTTGCTGTAAAGAGGCTGGCTATTATCTCAAGATATTTAGAGATCAAATTCTCTGGACTAACATTAAGTGAGGTTTTATACTGTCCTGCAAAGGTAAACTGTGCATCCTCATGGATAGCGCTGCTCCTGACAGACACATTGAATGTGCCAGTCCTGGAGAGCACCTTTCTTTCCAGTTCTGCTGCTGCATCTAATATGCTTTTCTCAAGATCATCAGGGACACGGGCATTTAGAACCAGGTTCTGTGCGTTCTTGCTTGCCATGGTTAGTTCCTGCATACTGACCGTATTCACCGAAGAAAGATTAATCTTATCTCTTAACTCATTATAATCTATAAATCTCTTAAAAGCATAAGCGCTTATGCAGAAACCCTCAGGAACTGGAAGATTAAGCCTGTTTTTAATTTCTCCAAGGTTGGCGTTTTTACCGCCCACACTGCTCACCATATCTCTTGTAACGTTTTCAAAAGGTATGGTGTAATCTGTTACTGGAATCTGGATTTTTTTAATAAGACTATCCTGAATTACAGAATTGATCTCTTCAAATGTATCATAGAGGCTGAGATATTGTCTGTTTGAAAGACCATTGAGATTTTCTATTACACTATGAACTTTTTCTACCAGGATATCACATCTTGAATCAACATAATGCATGTCAAATATATGATCTCCTGAAAGCTTTTCCTCCATATCTCCCATTATCTCTAAAATGGAATTATTATCAGAAAGCAGTTTTTGGAAACAAGTGTATCTTTCTTGAAATGAAGTTCTGCCATGAGAAGATGGCTCGGGGATATCAGAATTTTTGAACTTAATCTTTTTGAATATGTTTAATAAACTGCGCATTTGTAGCGTCAACCCCCTCTATTGAGAAAGTTTTTGACTGTGCTGCTTACGACTTTATGATAAAAGCAGTAATCTCATGAAATACATCATGCATCTTTAAAGTGCCCACTACTCTTTCTGAATCCTTGACAGGTAGCAGGTCTATATTGTGTTTAAGCATTAGATGGGCTGCTTTCAGAACATGGTCTTTGATATCTAAGGTTATATTAAACGGGGTCATAAAATCCTTTATAGGCTCTTTCAGTTGTTTAAGATTAAAAGTTGACACAGCTTTGTCCCAATCATCTGTAATCTTATCTGAATCAAGTTCCGAAAACTGCGGCTGGATGTCTCTGAGAATCTTTTTTTGATCTAAAACACCCAAGAGCCTGTAAGCCTCATCAAAAACCAAAACATTCTTATGCGTTGTTTCATAAGAAAAATTCAGCAGAACAATAGCCTCCTCTAAAGTAGCCCAGTAAGGCATATGAGGATAATCTGTTATAGGAATCATCAATCCTTTTATATTTTTAATCTTAGCCATGTTTTAATATTCTTTCAATAAATCCATTCCTGTTTAGTTGACCAATGTTTAAAACTTCACCTTGCTGACCATTTCACATAATCCATTTGCTCTTACACTATGGGCATTATTTGTTTATCGGTTAACATTTTTTCAGGCTAACTGCAATGCGGTTCTTCACCAGTTTAGTTTAAGAAAAGGGTACAAGGAATCCTTGATCCCTTGTACCCTGTAGGATCACACTTGGTTAACTGGAGACAAAGCACTAATTTTGCCGCAATTAACTTTACTATGGCGCAGTTAGTGTGATGGGCATCCCCATTAACGGCCAGATCACTCCAATACACAATGCCACCACACACATCAGGATGATACTGGCAGGAATACCCCAGAGAAAAAATTCGCCGGTGGTAAACTGTTTCGAATCATATGCTATGGCATTTGGAGCTGCTCCCACAAGCAGTAGAAATGGCATACCGGCAGTTACCAGCGACCCAAAAAGAATAACCTCTCCGGCCACGCCAAGATAAGGAGCAATCACCAGCGCCACAGGAAGAGAAATCGCAATGGCGGCCACGTTCATGATAAAATTGGTCATAATCATTACAAAAAATGCGATACTCATGACAAACACGAAAGCACTGGATTTCTGAAACATGATAAGCCAGTTCACGGCCAGCCATTTAGCAGCGCCTGTTTCCCAGAGGCAAAAGCCTATACTCATGGCTCCGGCAAACAACAGAATAATATTCCACGGTATTTTTTCCAGATCTTTAACATCCAGAATTTTAGCAAGAAAGAATATAACAGTAGAAAGTAAAATAATTGCGGTTTTATGAAAAATCTTCAACTCGGGACAAAAGGATCTCAAAGCTAAAAAAACAATTACCGCAACAACGATGCATATGGCAATAATCTCATCTTTGGTAATTTTTCCCAGCTGAGCATTCAATTTTCTTGCCTTTTCCCTGAGCCCGGGTATGGTTTTTTTCTCGGGCTTAAAAACAAGCATAAAATACCCCCAAAGAGCGAAAACCATTATCCAGCCAGGAATAAACATATAGTAGGTCAGCTGGAAAAAACTTATGTCTCTTCCCATAATATCATTATAAAAACCAATGGCCACGGCTCCGCGTGCAGCGCCTAAAAGAGTCACGACACTCCCTGCTCCGGCCACATAAGCCATGCCCATAAACAGGCCCTTACCGAATTTGGTTTGTTTGTCCCCCTCCCCGTAAAGCGCATAGATAGCCATAAGAAGCGGAAATATAGTGGCAGCCACCGCGGTATGTGCCATGATATGGGTCAGGGCTGCTGTCACCACAAAGCAGCCAAGGTAGATCATGCTGGTTTTTTCTCCCACAACAACCAGCATCTTATATGCAAGACGTTTAGTCAGGCCTGTCTTGGTAAAAACCATGCCAATAACTATTGAACCAAAGATAAACATAACAGAAGGATCCATAAAATCTTTAAATGCAACCTTGGCCGGTCTTATTAAAAAAAGAGCCTGTAAAACACCAATCATAATACTGGTCACACCAATGGGCACAACCTCGAATATCCACCATGTACTTGCTAATAAAAATACGGCCAACGCTCCCTTTGCTGCCCTGGAAAGCGGGAAATGTGCTCCAACAGGATCGATAGCATCCGGCCATTGCGGAGCATAATAGACCACTAAGAATAAAATGATTCCTATTGCCATGAAAAGCAGACGCTTCCAGTCCAGCTTAGGCTTTTCTGGAGAAATGACTATCTCATCAGGCATTTCCGGAAGACCTGCACCAGTAGCAATAGGTCTTTTCTTTTCAACCATCTGACACCTCCCTTACTCTACCACAATTCTGGTCAATTCGTTAAAAACATCACTCATGCGCAGTACGCCTTTTACTGTTTCACCCTCCATCACAGGTATCAGGTCAACATCAGCCTGAATCATGATAAAGGCCGCCTTTGGAATAGAATCATTAACGTCAAGCTTGGCTTCGATCGGCACCATTACATCACTCACCGGCTTTTTTGCCTCCTCTTTGCAGCCTTCAGCAAACGTCCCTTCAAGAAGAGCGGAAAGTCCTGCGTAATCGGAGCCTGCCAGACCCTGGTAAGGCGAATTTTCATCCTTTCTAAGAAATTTCGGCTCAATACCAACGAGAAGTTTCTTGAGTGTCAGGACACCGAGGAGTTGATACTTTTCATCAAACACCAAAACCATGCGGTGTATTCCCAGACCCGAAGCCTTGTCGTAAGTACTGCGAATCAGGAAAACAGCTTCCCTCACACTCATCCAATACGGAATATGTGGATACTCAGTTATCTCAACCATTAGATCTCCAACCTTTTTGGCATTTGACATGCAATACCTCCTTTAATAAATCGTTTTTTACAAATTCAAACAACGCTCCAGTTTACGACGCCATCATCTTTTATCTGTTCTTTATTTTTGATGACAGTTCTGCAATATAGGCTGAAATGTCATGAATATGAATTATTCCCACCACATCATCTCTGTTTACCACAGGAAGAAAATCAACCTTGTATTTATTTAGCAAAAACACAGCTTCTATAAGCATGTTACTCTCCTGAACACAGGCCATGACAGGAACCATAATCTCTAAAACACATTTTTGGGCTCCTTCAACACATTCTGCTTCAAGCTGCCCTTCCCAGAAAACAGGACCACTTTTTTTTGCCCCTCTTAAAAAATGTGCAAACAATCCAAAAACAAGCTCAGAGTGTCCAATAAAACCTTTGATAAGCTGGTTTTCGTTTTGTTTGTTCCCCACGACGAAAAGG
The DNA here is from genome assembly GCA_964472445.1 of uncultured Desulfobacteraceae bacterium. Classification (GTDB taxonomy): domain Bacteria; phylum Desulfobacterota; class Desulfobacteria; order Desulfobacterales; family ETH-SRB1; genus CAYYMU01. The sequence goes on along the minus strand of CAYYMU010000054.1, from coordinate 1,554 downwards.
CATGGATGCGTATCGTCTTTCCTTAACCTGTCCATCAGACTTATCGCTTCCTGGACTGTTTCATCTTCTTTGATATAAGAATAGCGGTCTAATGTACGCATAAAATCTTTAACCAACTTTTCTGAAGCCATATTCTGTGCCTCTCAATAGTTAAATGATATATAGAGCAATAAACATACCAATCCCCGGGAAATATGCTACTATGCAATAACTTATTAATATTTAATAACTTTATTCCTTACAGAAAATCTGCGGTGAGTTAATATGGATACATGATTTTGGCAAATTATTGCCGATAAAGACTAAAAATTGCCGTTTTAAAGATGAATATATTTGACACTCAAAGCTTGTTCGTGATATTTATCAGTTTAACTCACGGTCATGAGTACAAAACAAGAGACCTTTTAAAAAGATCTCCTGGTAAAAACAGTATTCAAACTGTAAAGGTCTCACAAAAGGTAAGGCTGTAAAGACCTGTGAAACTGCTGTCTCCCTACATAAAGCACCTTGAAAAATCGATTATGCAGGAGTTTATCCTGGGTTCCGATGTGATGCATTCAATCATGAAGGAAGTCGAGCAGTTTGCAAAATATGATACAAACATAATTTTAATGGGAGAAACCGGTACAGGCAAAGAGCTGCTCGCCAAAATCATTCATCTCCAAAGCCCCAGAGCTGAAAATCCTTTTGTGTCGGTCAACTGCGGTATTCTTTCCGGTCTGATGTTTGAGAATAAACTTTTTGGGCATGAAAAAGGTTCCTTTACAGGAGCCATTCGCCAGGAAAAAGGCTGTCTTGAGCTTGCTGATAAAGGAACCCTGTTTCTTGATGAAGTGGCTGAAATACCGCTTGAAAATCAGGTTGATTTCCTGCGGGTGCTGGAAGATTCACAATTCATAAGGATCGGGGGAAACGAGCTGATTAAGGTAGATATACGTCTTATATCAGCAACCAACAAGGATCTTAAAAATGAGGTAAGGCGGGGAGCATTTCGCGAAGACCTGTTTTATCGACTTCATACAGTTCCCATATATATCCCTCCTTTAAGAGAGAGAAAAACGGTTATCCCCAAGATGGTGGATCGTTTTCTTGATCAATTGGCAGCCAATTATAAAAAACCCAAACCAGAAGTAAAGTCAGAGGTCATAGATATTTTTTATCGTTATAACTGGCCTGGGAATATCAGGGAATTAAAAAATTTTGTAGAAAGAATGTTTATTCTAAACAATAACGATGTAATAAAGACAGAACATCTTCCTTCTGACTTCTTGTGGCATTTCAGAGATCCTCCCAATATGATGAATTTGAAAGAGGTTAGGCAGGCGTCTGAAACAAAAGCCATCCTGGAGATACTATATCGTGTTGAAGGAAACAAAGAACGAGCAGCAAAAATGCTTAATATCAGCCCCCGGACATTGAGATACAAGCTCAAAGAATACAACATCAAGGTTAATAAGAAGAGTGAATATGTGTGTACATAGAGACCTTTGAAAAATACTCAAATCACCTACCACGCCCATAGGACGTGGTTTGATGAAGACCCCTCGAAGGGGT
>CAYYMU010000053.1:0-12647 GCA_964472445.1 uncultured Desulfobacteraceae bacterium | reverse complement strand
ATTTTACGAAGCGGTCTCTCCGAATCGGAAGTTGCGGAAGCAAGAAAAACTGTGGAATTTCTCATTAAATCCAACATGGAACACAAGAAATTAATGGAGAGCACTTTACACAAGATTGAAAAGGACCCGAGAGATGTTTACTAAAGAGACCTTTATTGATTATTTTCAACAGATATTTACTCTGGAAAAGGAAATGGAAAAGGGTTATCTACATATCCTTAGCAGTATAACCCATCCGGAATACAAAGCAATTTTCAAACGCTTAGTAAATGAAGAGCGATTCCATCAATCGAAAGTTCAAGAATTAATCGATTTCTTTCAAAAATAAAGTCTGCACTCAAAATAATTTAGATGAACCTACACGCCTTTGGGGACGTCCCCAAAGGCCGCACTGATAAGCTCTTCATACTTCTTATGGAATCCTTCAATGAGGTCTTGAAATTTTCTGTCCATTTTATTCTGCTAACGTTTGGCATAACCGGTTTTAAAAAGCGCCAGCTTTTTAAAACCGTGTTCATGCCATTGTTAAGTGCGGTTTGTAGGTAATAAATATTGTTTAAGAGCTTTTATTACGACATTATTTAGATTTACACCTTTTTCTTTAGCATATAAAGTAGCTTGTCGATGCAGTTCTGATCCCGTTCGGACATTGAAACTTCCTCGAAAAGATTGATCTGGGGTAATGCCTTCATTTTGACAAAGTTCTAAATAATCATCTACTGCTTCTTGAAAAGCCTGTTTTAAACTGATAACATCTGTACCTTCATAATTAACAAGACTTTTAATATACTCAATTTTTCCAAAAAACACTTGATCATCATCACTATAATGTACTGAGCCATAATAGTCTTTATAATGGATTAAATCTTTCATATCATTTCCTCCTGTTTCAATATATCTAATACTTGATCTACAGCATATCGTTTCAGGACATTTTGAGGGTGAGGTTTGTGTAGTGTGATAGTTACAGCAGAATCGTGTATAAATAGACGTCGAGAGCCCCCTGTTTTACCGGTTTTAATTTCTCGATATCCCAAGTATTTAAGCAAGCTTGCCAATTCATCCCATGTAAAATTTTTAGGGCGTTGCTGAAATTTTAAAATAAGTTTTTCTTTTCGACTCATATGCCTCCTTTTGTAAATATTATAGGAGCATTTATACAATAATGCAACTAATTTTAGTTACATGTTTTCATTTCATATGAGATTATAGCACTTAACCATTTAAGTATAAGGAAATAAATCAATGATATTAACTATTGTTGTGTTAAAACCTTGATTTATTTCGGGAAATAGCATATCATGATTATCCATGGAAAAGCAAGAATTTTATGATCATCAAAAGCCACGAAAACTCATGGATCAGGTAAGCGATGTCATGCGCTTGAAACACTATGCTTTTCGTACCGAGCAGACATATATATGTATGTTCCTTTGGGGACGTCCCCAAAGGCCTTATAAAAAGTGGTCATTTGGCCAATTCGCTGATATTGGCATTTCAGCCAAATACCTATGACCTTAAGCATTTGATATCGATAATGCTTCTCAATAAATTGCTATTTGTCGGATTTGGCAACACTGCCATTTCCGCCAAATGCTTACAGCTCAAAATAATAGCTTTTATAAAACCCTTCATAATTTGTTATTTACCGATTTTGGCAACACTGCCATTTTCGGTAAATAGCTACTACTAATTCTGTTATATCTCTAATAAATCCTAATATCATTTTTGCTTTTAACGTCACTCCTCAGGAGCGGCCTTTAGGACGTCGCCTGCAGGAGATTTGTTAGTGATTTATTAATCTAAAATTTCTTTTACTCTTCCGACGTCCCCATTTTCAAGACGAACTTTAATACCATGTGGGTGAAAGGAAGAGTTCGTCAATATATCTTTAACAATACCTTCTGTTAGTTTCCCAGATCGTTGATCTTTCTTAAGAACAATATTAACGACTATCTTTGGCACAATATCTGAACGATTTCTTCCATCCATTTTATTCCCTTTTGTTTTCTTCTTAAATAATCAAATGAACTATGCAGTTGAACCAATGAGGTTTGGGATGTTCATGGTTATTAATTTGCACTCACTAACGTCGCTTTTCAGCGGGCGCGCTTTTTGCGCTTCGCTGCAAAAGCGACGTTATGTTATTCACTGTCAATTGCTAATATTTTTTAATAAGCTTCTGTAGTCTTTTAATTGGCATATTTTTCAAATTATTATAAAACTTTTTTCTGAATCTGGGAATCTTCGTTAACAACATCATCACAGCAGTGGCAATTCGAAGGTGAATTCAACTTCAAAGTGCACCACATTAAGAATATTCTTTTCAATCGAAAGTTCAAGAATTAATCGATTTCTTTAAAAATAAAATCTGCACTCAAAATAATTTAGATGAACCTCCACGCATCCCGGCTGTAACGGGATCTCCTATCCTATGGGCAAAAGGGAGCATTTTGCAAAGGTCTCCAAAAGGAAGGTTTTAAATATCCTGAACCGTTTTCTAATTCTGAACGTGTCGCACATATATCATCCCCATCATTTAAATCGATATTTCTGGTAATGAATTGCACCTTCTGACTTCAGTACCCCTTTATCTATATCTTTACTTGAAAGAAACGGAATTCTGGTTTAATAACAGAAATAAAGACTCATGCTTCTTAATCTCACAATTATTAACAAACAACTTACTACCAAGTATGATCTAATTACAAAAAGCTTTAATATAAGCATATAAACAAATACATAATCGGATTCAGGATATCTGGAAATGGTAATGAATATAGGTGTCGGGTTTAATTGATTACAGGTTTTGGAATGACTCAGAAAGATAGTAAAAAGGATATACAGGCTGTTTTGCAGATAGCCAGAGCATTGGGGATAAGCAGCGACCTGGACAACCTGTTGAAGATGGTGGTTGATTACTCAATGGAACTGCTGAATGCCGAACGCGCAACGCTGTTTTTGTATGATGGTGAACATGAAGAACTTTATACGCGTATTGCTGAAGGAGTTGAAGGATTTCGCATGTCGATTAATGCTGGTTTTGCAGGGTTGGCCGCCCGCAATCTCGAGATAGTGAATTGTCCTGACGCCTATGCTGATAAGCGTTTCAATCGAGAGATTGATGCCTTAACAGGCTATCGCACGCGTAATATTTTGTCTTGTCCATTGACAGATTATAATGGCAAATTAGTCGGGGTATTGCAAGTTCTGAATAAACGTAATGCATCTTTTGATAATGCCGATATTGAGCTGACAGAAGCATTGTCAGCTCAAGCAGGAGTTGCATTACAGCGAGCAAAACTGATGGAAGAATATCTGGAAAAGCAACGGATGGAAACTGCGATGGAAGTTGCCCATGAAATCCAACAAGAAATGATGCCCAGTCAATCGCCTCCTTTAGAAGGGTTTGATATTGCCTGCTGGAATCGGCCATGTGATGCCACAGGAGGTGATTTTTGTGATTTTGTCAGTCTTGACAAAAGACACTTGATGCTGAGCCTGGGTGACGTGAGCGGGCATGGGATTGGGCCGGCGCTGGTTTCGTGTGCTACACGGGCGATGCTGCGGGCGCTTTGGAGTGATAATTTCGATATTGAAGAGGTGATACGCAAGGTTAACAGGCTGATAAAAGATGATCTGCAGGATGATCGGTTTATAACAGCCTTTCTTGGAGTTATCTATAGTGAAACCGGTTTGTTGCATTATTGCAGCGCAGGTCAAGCGCCGATGTTATGGCTGCATGCAAATTCCAGCAAGGTTGATATTCTGGCAGCAAATACTTACCCAATGGGGATATTGCCGGATATGGGAGATATTGAAACACAAAAAACGCCGATGCAGACAGGTGATGTTTTTGCCCTGCTAACTGATGGTTTTTATGAGTGGGCAAGGGCTGACAAAGAGCGGTTTGGCATTGAGCGAGTTGTAAAAGTAATTATCGCCAACCATAAGAAAAACGCGGATGATATTCTTAAGGCAATCAGAACAGCGGTTGAGGATTTTGCGGCTACGAAACAGTCCGATGACCTGACAGCAATCATTATTAAAAAGAGTCCAGGTCCGGACAAACTGAATCTACAGTAAAAAACGGCTAACCAACACACCGATTAACCGCTTAATTTTTTACACGTGTCATTCAGTTCCCAGACGCATGCTCGCCCATGTTTTTGCTCATTCATAAAAACAGATATTGTCTATCCATATTTTCCGTTTTACCGGAGGATTATCCCAGCCCGCAACGCCGATTAACAAACTTTCAACACGGTCAAGACGCAATATCTGATCCCCATATTTTGCCCCATATTTTGCCGCTCTTTTATTTATCCATTTTCTTCCAACCATCAAGCTTGCAAAAGGTATCCTTTTTTTCTTCCATTCTCTATCTATCTCAAAATTTCCCGTCCATGCGTCTATTATATTAGGATCATCAGGAGTTGAAGTTAGAATAGAGAGCCTGCCGGTAAGCGGCGTCGTAGATTTCACATAAAATTCTATCCCGCTGTAAAAATAAAGATCTCTTTTCTTTCCGCTTTTAAGTGCGGCAAAGATGCCGCCCCTGTTTTTTTCAAAATTAAAATCTACGGTTACGGATTGTCCCGAATTTTCAGCCCCTTCCGTAGTATCCAGACTTACACGATAGGCTCCTTTTTTCTTGTAACCTACCATCCACGAGGCATCGATAAAATCCTTTTCAAAATCCTCATTCATGGGACCTGAATCTCTCATTTCTGAAGGCCTTAATAATGGCGCCTTCATTGTAATGGCGGCCATAGCTTGGCCTGTTCTGACATTTAAAAGCCTCAGGTTTATATCCCATTCCCTCCTTATCTCTGCAAGGGTTCCTGTCAGTATCAGGTCCGCCATCTGAAGGTGCCCCACATTTTTGCCGGCTGATTCTTCCATAAGACCGGTCATGCTCAATTTCAGCTCTTTGATGATTGTCTTTAATTTTGACCTTTCGACAACATTGAAATGCCCTGATTCAATCAGCGCTGAAGTCAGCCCCTCAAGGGTTACCCTTCCAAGCTCTTTTTGTTTACCGCGAATTACCTCAAAATCTGCAATAGCAATTGTCTTTCTGGGAATCTTTAATTTAATCTGGGAACCAAGAGGATAAGGCAGAGGTTTTTCGGGAAAAACATCAATGGCATTTTTACGAACTTTTCTTACAACAACGGGAATTCCGTCAATTTCCGTTGTGATTCCTTCAAGAAAAAGGCTTTTTTCAATAACCTGTCTTGCTATTTCTCCAATAACCGGATCTCTAAACCCATTAAATTCGGGCAATTCCAATAATAAGGAGGCCACTCCGTCATTCGAGATGCTTTTCAGCGTTGCATTGACATAAATTTGTTCGGTTTTTTCGGTCTTTTTTGCAATCTGTAAGGCTGCACATGAAAGAAACACAAAGCATATAATAACTGTCAGGAAAAATATGGATAAATGCATCAGCTTTTTCATGTTGTTTTTTCCTTTCTTAATCCACAGATTTCGCAGATTACACAGATTACTATAATCACTTGAAGTGCAATGCGAAGTTTTTAGTGGTTAATTTGCGTATTTGGTTTAGCTTGAAACAGTCGATTCCCTGTCTGCGCCATCAGGTAAAGCGGCTGTCCAACGTTCCTGGGGCTTTATGGGACGCTCCTTGATATGTTGATTACTTACTTTTCAATAAACTTAATTTATTTTCCTTGTTGATAGTCTATCTTTATAATAGATCGTATTTGAAATATCAATATATGAAGGATGTCACCCATATCGTTTATTAATCTAAAATTTCTTTTACTCTTCCGACGTCCCCACTTTCAAGACGAACTTTAATACCATGTGGGTGAAAGGAAGAGTTCGTCAATATATCTTTAACAATACCTTCTGTTAGTTTCCCAGATCGTTGATCTTTCTTAAGAACAATATTAACGACTATCTTTGGCACAATATCTGAACGATTTCTTCCATCCATTTTATTCCCTTTTGTTTTCTTCTTAAATAATCAAAGACTTTATGGGACACTCCTTGATATGTTGATTACTTACTTTTCAATAAACTTAATTTATTTTCCTTGTTGATAGTCTATCTTTATAATAGATCGTATTTGAAATATCAATATATGAAGGATGTCCCCCATATCGCCCTGTACCATAAGAGATTAAATGGTGTTTTTCCTTACTCCCTGATATTTTCAAAAAAAATCTTAAAACGCTGCCTTGCCTTATCAAATGCATCTAATGGAATTTCCGGTTTTGCAAGTTTAATAAGGGCAGCTTTATTCTCTTTAATCAGATCATCTTCATATTTTGAAATAGCCTCTTCAAATTGAATCTGAAAATCGGCCCTGATATTTTCAGTAATTTCATCATCTGCAATTTCATAAGGCCTTACCTTTGTTGAAGTTGCTGGTTTAAAGGGCAGCCAGTGCAGCTTTTTCTGATCAAAATAATCAGCAAGAAGCTGCTTAAGGTAATTTATACTGCTTTCTTTGCTGATATTATATGACCATTTTTTGATATTCTCTTTATACAGAACATGAAAGGTTATACCACTGTTTCCTATCCAGTCAGAGCTTTCCTGGCCTGCCAGACAGCACATGTAAAATAAAACAGGCTGTAGAATATATTTATCAGGCTTTTTCTTCGGACTTTGTCCAGAGCCAGTCAATACAAGCGCATGCCACTTATTATCCTTGTCTCTCCACATCCATGGAATCTGTCCATGAAGCTCAACGGTGCAACAAATTTTTTTATCTTTTGCATTTGTGTATTTAATTTTTAAAGCAGGCGCCTTAAAATGTTTAATGCAAAGCCTTCCTGCGCTGGGAATGTAATCGTTTGCCGCGTCTCCTATAATAACCGATCTGTATATATCTTCTGCTGACTTCATTTGCTCTAAAACGGATAACAGTGTTTTGCATCTTAAGGAAACATCTTCCTGAAGCTCGCGTTTGTCCGTTAAAGCAAACAGTCCTTCCGGTGTTTTACTTTGACGCTGGAAATTATCATAAATTTTTTCAAAAAAATCTTCCGGGTTTTGCGATTCAATTTCTTCAGAAGAAAAAGCTGAATCTACCCATAGATTTAAAGACTCCATCTTTAAATTATAATCTACCGGGAACTCCGAATAAAAAGGCTCGTCTTCAGTAAACACAATTTCTTCGATACTTTCCTTGTCATCAAAAATGTCTAAATGCTGTTTAATGCTCTGGTCTGCAGGATCCTGCAAATACCTCTGCAATTTCTTTAAGGTGATTTTTTCAGCATCCATGTCATCATTTTCTGCGGTCTCAGGTTCCTGTTTAAAGTCAGGGCAAAATGCGGCAACATTTTTAAAATCATCTTTTAAAGCCTTTTCTTTTACCTGGTCCCATAAATTGTTTTCTCTGTAATATGCTATTCTGTCAGCCATTGAATAGTTTACCAGCACATCCGAGCTGTCAGTTACACTGCTTTTATCAAGGTATTTACTGCTGCTGCCCTTTAAGGGAATTTCTGCAAACTGAAATTTATGTGTTTGTGGAAGAACTTCTTTTTCAATATGCCGGCGCAATTGATTGACAACCGAACATGGCTGAAGGATGCGGTCTTTCTGCAGATCTTTTGAAATATAGCCAATATATAATTTGTCCCGGGTAGAAAGCAGCATTTCAAAAAAAATATAACAGTTGCGTTCAGGCAGGCTGATATCACCTATCTGTCGTTTAAGCAGTCTTAAATCAAGCGATGAGTTTTCTGCTCTTCCGGGAAATGAGCCTTCTTCCATTCCAAGCACATAAACAATCTTAAAGGGGATCGGACGCATTGGCTGTAAAGCTGAAATTGTAATGCCCCCTGTCAGATAATTGCCATAGCCCCCTGATATCGAACTCAGGCTGGATCTGACAAATTCCTTTATTGTTTCTATATCAAGTTTTGAGCTTTTATTATCTTCACTGAGCAAGTCGTAAATTCTCAAGTTGTCCAGAGAATTAATAAGAGCATGCTTGACCGCTGCTTCTCCTGTTGATTCCGGGGGTATCTCAAGCAGCTCATCACATGCCTTTAAAAACCGATCCTTCCATTCCTTTCCTGATAATGAAGCATTGTTTAAATTCAGTGAAATATTACGGAGCCTCTCAATTACAATGCCAAATTTTTCTATTAGATCAGCATTTCCTGTATTTAAATCCGAGTATGGAACAATGCCCTGAAAATGATTGAAACTGTCTAAAGCAGTGTTTCCTGATTTTGCAGGGGCAGACATAACCCTGGACAGGCGCAGTCTCTGTAATCCCTGTTTCCATGTATAATAAGGGCTTCCCAGATAACCTTTTTCTTTTTTTGAGCTCCTGTCAAAACCGTGAAATATGTTTAATGCTTTTGCCCATTCAGCCCATATTCTTATTTCATCGTAACTTATATCCCATTTTTTCATAAAACAGGGATTCAAAATAAGATCAAAAACCTCTTTGCGTGAAAATCTTCCTGTAGCAAAATCAAGAATCGACAAAACAGCTCTGCCGAAAATGCTTTCTATTTCCGCCTGTGAATCAACAAGATTGTAGGAAAGAAGTTTTGGAAAACGATTAAAAACAGAGTCAAAAACAAACTTGTATTTTGATATATCCGGAACAAGTATGGCAATATCTGTGAGTTGAAGCGATTTATCCTGCTCAAGATTATATAAAATATTATTATATACTGTTTCAACCTCCCTGTATATGCCGGGGCAGGCAAATATCTGCAGAGACCTGTCCTGCTCAAGGATTTGCGTTTCACTTTTTTCAAGGCTAAGAGTGAGAATATTATTCTGAATTTTTTTAAGAACAGTGCTTATGCTTCTGTCCTTTATAAAACAGGCATTAAAATCATGATCTGTTAGTTCACATAAAAGGCGTATGCTTTCCCTTCCCGGCTTTCCCCACAGAGACAGCAGCTCATTATCCTCCTGAGCAAAAAGTTCTCCCTGCTCTATCTCTGCGGAAGTAATTGCAAGTTTGTTTTTTCTTTTTTTAATCCATCTTCTTTCCTGAGGTGTTTTTATATCTTCCCAGAACTCCCTGGATGGATTAAAAGCATAAATAAATATTTCATAATAACTGCTCAGACGTCCAATAACATTAAGATGAAAAGAAGAGATCTGAGACAGCCCGAAAAAATGCACAAAATTATTTTCTTTTTTTCTCTTTCTGCTTTTTTCAGAAAAAACTCTGTCCGCATATTCCATCATTGAAAGATAAAGCAGGCCGGAATTATCACAGAGCCTGTCTCTTAATTCATTCGCAAGCAGATAAAGTTTTTGCTGGCAAAGTTCCATGCCCTGATCAGAAACTTTATTCTCAAGCCATTTCTTAATCATCTTTGAGCGATGAAACTCATATTCCTGAAACAGCCTGGCAAATTTTTCTGAAAGCTGCCACAGCCTTGCAGTATAATCCGGCCTTTTAATGTTTTCAGAATCAAAGAGATAGCGGTTTATGGACTTAAATTCCGGTTTATCTGCATCAAGATTTTGCAGGGCATAAACCAGAAGCATCTGCAAACACTTATTATCAAGAAGTTTTGGATTTAACTTTTCAGCATCAAGTTCCGCAAGCATACCCCAAAGCCCGTTTTCCAGAAATTGAAAATCCATATTCATACAAACAGACTGTTTTCTTGCCAGCACAAGCTGCAGCCATTTGATAAGATTATTGTTCGGCGCAATTACAAGCGGAGCATTAAATATGTTTTGTTTGGAACTGTTTTCCAGATCAAGTATTGACGCAAATTTTTCAGCCAGCTCATCAAGCCTGTTACTGAAATACAGCCGAATCGACATTATATCTGCTCCATGTTCAATATTCCATTGCCGCCCGGGAACCTGTTAACGAAAGATAACAAGCCGGTAGATATGCGTAACATCCATAAATTAGAAGGAAATGGGGCAAAAGTGACCTTGCCCCCATTTTAAGCGGGCATGTTTTTCGTCCATGAGTCTTTTTTAATCTTGTCATTAAATTTCTTTAAAATATATTTTTCGGGGAAATCTGAACGTGAAAGATAAGAAATAGAGGCGCTTAAAAAGGAATCCTGTATTTTTTTCATCACTTCATCTTTTTCTTTTTCATCAATATAAATTCTGTCCCTTTTCTGCTCAAAAAGCAATTTTTCCCCTAAGGCCTTTACAGCTTCATCAAAATTTAACAAGGAGGAGCCATCCCCTTTAAGTAATGAGTCCTTGATTGGAATTTCTATTCTGGCAATGAATGAAACAAGCCACCTGTCACCAGCCAATTTCCGGGATCTATCGAATAATTTCAATTTCAGTCCATTCTCAAGATCAATTGTGTTTATTAATAATTCTTCCATAAAAAGTTCCTGTTTCAGATATAAGAGTAAATTATATAATTCAGTTTATCAGATAGTTACTACTATTTAATCGGTTTATTTTTTTAATGCATGATCAATGAGTTTTGTAAAATTGTCAATAACAAAGCAGGTCCGGAACTTTGCTGGATTAAGCAAAAATATCCATATGGTTTTTCAGGTAATGGATTTTGGACAAGTACAATGACTTGATGTATCATTATATAATTGATAGTATTTGTATATAGTCAGATCGGCAGGAATGCCGGACATGAGATCTTTTTTAAGAAATCGGTTTGGAAAAAACTAAAAAATAAACTTGCAGTTTGGGTTATCAAGGTCGGACACAGAAAAACGGCGAAAAATCTCCCTATGAATATTACACTCATTGAACCGTTCTTTACCGGTTCGCATGCAGCCTGGGCAACAGGATACGCTAAGTATAGCGGACATACTATTGATATTCTGAATCTCAGCGGAAAATATTGGAAGTGGCGTATGCATGGAGGCGCAGTCACACTGGCAGAAAAGTTTTTAACGTCCGACGCTCTGCCGGATCTGCTTCTTGTCAGTGATATGCTAGATTTGACCACCTTTCTGGCGCTGACTCGTCAAAAAACCGCTCACCTTCCTGCTGCAATCTATTTTCACGAAAACCAGATATGCTACCCCTGGTCGCCGAAGGATCGAGATATTATCCATAAGCGAGCTCAACATTATGGTTTTATTAATTATATTTCTGCGCTGGCAGCGGATAAAGTGGTGTTCAACTCATGCTATCATCAAGAAGCTTTTTTAGGAAAATTGCCCCGGTTTCTAAAACAGTTTCCTGATCTTAATGAGCTGGAAACTGTTGCCACCATCCGTACCAAAAGTTGTGTATTACATCTTGGATTAGATTTGCAGAAATTTGATAATCCTGAGTTCCAGCAACCGCGAAAAGAAAATACTGATACGGCTCCGCTCATTCTCTGGAATCATCGCTGGGAATATGATAAAAATCCCGAAGAGTTTTTCCAGGCCCTGTTCATGCTTGACGAGCAAGGTCTGAACTTTCGTGTGGCGATACTTGGGGAAAGTTTTCGCAAAAGTTACCCCATTTTTGGAACAGCCCGTGAGAAGTTGAAAGAAAAGATCGTTCACTACGGATATGCCGAAGATTTTGCGCAATATGCGCAGTGGCTTCATCGCGCTGACATCATCCCGATAACATCTCAACAGGAATTTTTCGGGGCAAGCCTTGTTGAAGCCCTGTATTGCGGCTGTTACCCCTTGTTGCCAAAGCGTCTTACCTATCCTGAGATTGTTCCTTATGAGACGTATCCTGAAATCTTTTACAACAACTTTCAGGAACTCGTTGAAAAACTCGCAATGGCTCTACGCACGATCGATACGATCCGGCAGCAGAATTTCCGTCATTGTATTAAACAGTATTCCTGGCAGCATATGGCTCCCAGGTATGATAAGTTCTTCGGCGATTTATAGATGCCCACCTGCCTCGTCTGAACTCGCGATGGTGAGCTGAAAAGCAGTGTTAGCCTGATGAGGATTAAAATGAAACGTATTGTCCTGATATTTTTGGTGCTTATTGTTGGCCTGTGTGGATGTAGAAAATTTGAAAAAGAAGTACTCATATCTAAAGCAACAATACAAGATATGGTTGCGAAGAAATTTCCTTATAAAAAGGATGTTATTATTGCTAAAATTAATCTTAATTCCCCCCAGGTTTATTTCAGAGAAAAGAGTATTGGATTAAAGCTGGAATATTACGGGAATTTCTTAGAAAAGGGAATAAAGGGTCATATTGATTTTAATGGGCAGATTTTTTACAAACCCGAAAAAGGAGCCTTTTTTATTAAAGATTTTAAGATAGTAGACTTGTTCGTAAACAAAGCTGATTTTTCCGGCAGGGAAATTTTCAAAGCCGTTGTACTGAAGATTGTCAGTATTTACCTTGAAGATTATCCAGTATATAAGCTTAATCCCTCTGATTTCAAACAAAGCATAACTAAGCTGTTAGTAAAAAGTGTAAGTGTTAAAAACGAAAGTCTATCTGTGCTTCTTTCAATATAAAACCCCGCATTCTGCAAAGGTCTCAAAATATACTCCTGTAGACAAAAGCAGGGTGTCCTGATATTAAAAGAATCTCATTGAGATTCGTGGCGTTAAACCAAACTTGATGAACTTGTAAAAAGTAAGATTTGTTCGCTCTATGAGCATTTTTGGGATTCAAATTAATCCCGGCTAAATTGCAAGAACTCGGGCTAACACCCTCAAACAGCTTGCAATTTTTAACGCCAGGCTCAATCTGACCGGCCAAAAACT
>CAYYMU010000052.1:0-12674 GCA_964472445.1 uncultured Desulfobacteraceae bacterium | reverse complement strand
CAAACCCTTGAATCCTTGGACCCTCTTCTCCAACTAAATTGGAGAAGAGCCTTAAATAATAAAGGAGTAAGATAAAATGTGCGGCATTTTTGGATATAATGGCATAGAATCAGACGGCATAAAAAAAATATTGGAGGGTATATACAGGCTTGAACATCGTGGATATGATTCCATGGGTATGGCCTTTTTAGCCGAAAATAAGATCGAATGCTTCAAAATAGCTGAAGATGAGACCCCTGGGTTTGATATAAAAACCCTTGCTAAAAAAATCCCAAACAAGAAAGCAGTCTGCAATATAGGAATCGGTCACACCAGATGGGCGACTTATGGCGGCAAAACCTTAAAGAATGCTCATCCGCATTTCAGTAATGGTTTTTTTATTGTGCATAACGGTAATGTCGAGAATTTTGAAGCATTAAAAAAAGGAATAGACGCACATACACTTTATTCAGAGACTGATTCTGAAGTCATTGTCAAGCTGATTGATAAAATATTTCAAAAAAATAATGATCTGGCAAAAACAATTGCACAGGTTATGGATATGCTTGTAGGGGCTAATGTAATACTTCTCATGAGCAGGGATCATCCAGGCCAGTTGTTTGCGGCTAATAAAGGAGGAACATTACTTCTTATAAAATCTGATTCAGGTATTTGTATTGCTTCTGATCCAGCTGCTTTTGAAGGTTGCCATATCATAAAAAAAAGAAGCCTCGAAACAGATGAAGTGGCAGTTATAAATTCAGATTCATGGGATATCATTACCAAAAAAGTTGTTACTGCTGAAAATGATTATTTTTCTGATGTTGGCAAAAATGGCTGTGATTTTTATATGGAAAAAGAAATTTTTGAGCAGTGCTCAGTATTGCAGGGAACAATGAGCGGCCGCCTGATTTATGATAAAGGCAATGCACAGCTTGGGGGCATAAATGAAATAGCAAGGGAACTGAGAAATGTAGAGACATTCCATTTTATTGGATGCGGCACGGCCTATAATGCCTGCTGCTATGCTACTTTGCTTTTTAATCGTTTCGGCATATCAGCACGTGCATGGATTGCTTCTGAATTCTGCTATTCTCATCCAGTATTTGGCCCCAATGATGCTTTTCTTTTTATTTCTCAGTCAGGAGAAACAGCAGATACCATTGAAGTGGTTGAGGAAATACGAATAAAGGGAAATATCTGCCTCGGCATAGTAAATGTTCCTGACAGCAAAATTGCCCGTTTAACTGATGCCGGAGTTTATATCAGGGCCGGCAGGGAAAGGGGCGTTGCTTCAACAAAAGCATTTACGGCTCAACTTGTTACCATAGTGCTGCTGGCAATATATTTAGCCAGACAGAGAAAAATGACAATAGATACAGGCATGGGAATTGTTGAAGAGCTCCTTGGTATCCCGAAAAAAATAGAAGAAATTTTAAAACAAAAAGACAGCATAAAGCAGCTTGTGAAAAAATATAAGGGATTTAAAGATTACTATTTTTTAGGCCGGTATTTTAATTCAGTCGTAGCTCAGGAAGGAAGCCTTAAACTTAAAGAAATTTCTTATATGCATGCTGAAAGCTACCCACTCGGAGAGATGAAACACGGTCCTCTGGCTTTAATCGACCCTTCTTTTTGCAGCGTTGTCATTCTTCCCAATGATTCCGTATATTCAAAAGGAGTGGTTAATGTTCGAGAAATAAAAGGAAGAAACGGCGTTGTGATAGGAGTTGTCACCAAAGGCAATAATTTTGAATTGGCAGATGATCTTATTCAAATTCCGGAGATTAAGCCAAGGTATGAATATTTATATCCAATAATAGCCGTAGTTCCTCTACAGTTATTTGCCTATTACATGGCGCTGGAATTAAACTGCAATCCTGATAAACCAAGGAATTTAGCAAAAACCGTAACAGTCGGATAGGCAAGTCTATATTGAATCAGGTTATTTATTAAAGGTTTTTAATAAATTCAAACGGTTTTCTGATTTTAATTTAATCAAAACCGCAGCTTATTGCTAAAAAGTTATTTTGATTAAAACTGCCTAACACGGGTAAAACAGAAAAGGCTGAAATAAATTTTTAATGTTAAGTTTTAAATTAAGACAAATATTTATGTTTTTCTTCCTTATGACCTTCGTAAACCTTATATTGGGATGTGCGATGATGCCAAAAAAGCTTTTAATAAAGGATTTATCAAAGTCATTCAAAGAAGGAGATATAATCAGCACCACAAAAAGCCTGGCTGTATCTTTTGAAGACCTTTTAGCTGACCTTAAGACCACTGACATAATTTATATAGGTGAAAAACACACAGATTTGAATCATCACAAGATCCAGCTGAAAATCATAAAAGAACTTTTTAGTGAAAATCCGGATATTGCAGTCGGCATGGAGGCATTTGCCAATACATACCAGCATGCACTGGATATGTGGTCTGCTGGAGAGCTGGATGAAAAAGAATTTATGGAAAGGACGCACTGGTATGCAAACTGGAGATT
This sequence comes from uncultured Desulfobacteraceae bacterium, assembly GCA_964472445.1. GTDB lineage: Bacteria > Desulfobacterota > Desulfobacteria > Desulfobacterales > ETH-SRB1 > CAYYMU01. The sequence continues at coordinate 10,195 of CAYYMU010000052.1, read as the reverse complement.
TGATTTTGAATTATACAAAGATATTCTTAATTTTATTAAGGAAAAACATATAAAATTAGTGGGTCTTAACATGCCTTTCCATATCCCGCCCAAGATAGCTGTTGGCGGAATTGACAGACTGTCGGATAATGAAAAAATACATCTCCCCGAAAATATAAACACAGATAATACTGCCCACAGGGCATATGTAGAAGAAATATTTAAAAACCATAAAATCAGAGGAAGAGAAAATTTTGAGTATTTTTATATGACTCAGTGCGTGTGGGAAGAGAAAATGGCTGAATCAATATCCTGTTGCGTTAAAGGAAAAAAAATGGTCGTTCTGGCTGGAAATGGTCATATTGTTCATAAATTTGGAATACCGGACAGAGTCTTTAATCGCAATAAAGCATCATTTAAAACAATATATCTTTTACCGGCAGGAAACGAGGCCGAACTTTCATTTGCAGATTATATCTGGGTTACACCTGAAATAAAAAAGTTCAAGATGGAACATATTAAAATCGAAAAGATGATGCCGCAAAGCCATCCTCCAGTGCGCAAATAAAAAAATCCTGAAAAAAAATATTCCTATTCCTATTTTATTGTTATTCTTTATATTTTGTATAGTTCACCAGCTCAAATACAACATATTGATTTATTTTGTTGACAAATATACACTATATTGTGTTAGTGAGACTTACGTCTATTTAATAACCCGTAAAAAATCCACCATGCTCGTTTGTAGTACTCGAAACAATTTTTAAACAATCACCTCTGATAAGCAAAAAAATGTTTTTTTTAGCATTAATCAAATTGATTTCGCCTGCATTGACGCGGGCGCTATAATCTATCTTTTTACAAAACCATAAAATTTATAGAAAAGGGAAATAAAGTGTTTGAACAAATAAAAAAACGGGATGGAAGAATCCTTGGTTTTGACTCATCAAAAATTACAACAGCAATCACCAAGGCAGGCAAAGCAACAGAAGAATTCGATGCAATCACGTCAAAAAAGATGACTCTTCGTGTTCTTGCTTTAGCCCATGAGCTTTGTTGTGATCCTGTCCCTGAAGTAGAAGAAATACAGGATATTGTTGAAAGAGTATTGTTAGATTCTCCATTTTACAAGACTGCAAAAGCATACATTCTATATAGAGAGCAGCATGCCCAGATAAGAAATATAGCAACTAAGGCAAATGTTGACCTTGTTGATACATACATAAAGAAACTGGACTGGAAAATTAAAGAAAACAGCAATATGTGTTATTCTCTCCAGGGTCTTAATAATTATATATCATCTGATATTACAAAGGAATACTGGCTTAACCGCATTTATCCACCTGAATTCAGGCGTGCTCACAAAAACGGTGATCTTCATTTACACGACTTGAGCCTGCTTTCTATTTATTGCGTTGGCTGGGATCTGGAAGACCTTCTAAAACAAGGTTTCAAAGGGGTAGAAGGCAAGGTGGAAAGCGCTCCTCCCAAACATTTGAGGTCAGCCCTGGGACAAATTGTAAATTTTTTCTATACATTACAGGGTGAAGCAGCCGGGGCTCAGGCTATTTCAAGCTTTGATACACTCTTAGCGCCTTTCATCAGATATGATAAACTGAATGATAAAGAGATAAAGCAGGCTATTCAGGAATTTGTCTTTAATATTAATATACCTACACGTGTAGGATTCCAGACACCTTTTACCAATATTACCATGGATCTTTATGTTCCTGCTATTTTAAAAGACCATCCTGTTATTATCGGCGGTGTTGAAAGAAAAGAGACGTATTCAGAATTTCAGCCGGAAATGGATATGTTAAACAGGGCATTTGCCGCAGTAATGATGGAAGGCGATGCAAAAGGAAGAGTTTTTACATTTCCCATACCAACATATAATATTACAAAGGATTTTGACTGGGACAATCCTAACTTTGAACCAATATGGAAAATGACCGGCAAATATGGAATCCCCTATTTCTCCAACTTTGTAAATTCAGACATGTCGCCTGAAGATGCAAGGTCCATGTGCTGCCGTTTGCGACTCGATAAACGAGAGCTTTTAAAAAGAGGGGGAGGCCTGTTCGGGGCCAATCCTCTTACAGGCTCCATTGGAGTGGTAACCATCAACCTGCCGCGCCTGGGATATCTGGCGCAAAATGAAAAAGACTTTTTCGCGAGTCTTAAAGAAATAATACTTCTCGCAGGTGAAAGCCTTGCTATAAAAAGAAAGGTTCTTGAAAAATTTACAGACAAAAATCTTTATCCTTATACAAAATTTTATTTAAGAGAAATTAAAAAAAATACCGGTCTTTACTGGAAGAACCATTTTTCCACTATTGGAATTGTTGGCATGAATGAAGCATGCGTAAATTTTTTAGGAAAAAACATCACCACTAAACAGGGGCAGGATTTTTCGCTCAAAACCATGGATTTCATGCGTGATCTAATAGCAAAAATGCAGGAAGAGACAGGAGAACTTTTTAACCTTGAAGCCACGCCTGCAGAAGGAACATCTTATCGTCTGGCTAAAATAGACAAAAAGAGGTTTCCTGAAATTATTTGTGCAAATGAGGATGACTATAAAGAAAGCGGAGCTCCATATTATACAAATTCCACTCAGCTTCCTGTCAACCATACGGACGACATTTTTGAAACCTTGATGCTTCAGGATGAGCTACAGTCAAAATATACAGGAGGCACCGTTCTGCATATCTTCCTGGGAGAACTGGTAAGTGATATCACTGCTATAAAGTCCATGATTAAAAAGGTATCAACCAATTTCAAGCTTCCATATTTCACACTTACACCGACCTTCAGCATATGCCCATCACATGGATATCTAAATGGAGAACAGGCAATATGCCCTGTATGCAGACAGGAGACTGAAATTTATTCCAGAGTGGTTGGATATCTGAGACCCGTAAAACAGTGGAATGCAGGAAAACAGGCCGAATTTAACGCAAGAAAAACATTTAAGGTAGCATAAACAATGATTTTAGGTGGTTTGCAGAAGAATTCGTTTATTGACTATCCTGGCAAGATAAGTTGCGTACTCTTTCTTTCCGGGTGTAATTTTGCCTGTCCTTATTGCCACAATCCAGCTCTTGCAAAAGGATTGCCTGCCGACAATATCAATGAAACCAGCATATATGATTTCCTTGAAAGCCGCAGGGATTTTTTAGACGGTGTGGTTATTTCCGGCGGGGAACCTACTCTTCAAAAAGATCTTATCCAGGTTTGCGAAAAAACAAAAAAAATGGGTTATCCTGTAAAGCTCGACACAAACGGAAGCCGGCCAGAAGTTGTTCAGTCTCTTATAGATAAAGGCCTTGTTGATTATGTTGCAATGGACATTAAAACCTCTCCTGCCCTCTATTCTTCTATGATACTGAGAGAATGCAGTGAAAAAAACATAATGTCCAGCATACAGATTATTATGGAGTCAAACATAGATTATGAGTTCAGGACTACCTGCATAAAACCTTTTATAGATAAGACTATTGTTAAAAATATTGCCGGAATTATAAACGGAGCAAAATTATATGCCATGCAAAAATTTCAGGATACAAATGTATTGGATCCGGAATTTTTTCAAGGTCATGAATACGGTTACAGCGACAATGAGATGGAAGATTTAAAATCCATAGCAGAACCATGGGTAAAAAAGTGTCTTGTTCGATGAATAAAAAAATCAGAACACACGCAATAATTACAGGCAGGGTGCAGGGTGTTTTTTTCAGAATGGAAACAAAACAAACCGCCGATAATGCAAAAGTATTTGGATGGGTACGAAATAAAAAAGACGGAAGTGTTGAAGCCGTGTTTGAAGGTGATAAAAAAGCTGTAGAATCAGTTGTTGAGTGGTGCAGAAAAGGTCCACCTCTTGCGCATGTAAAAAATGTGGATGTACGGTTTGAAAACTATAGAGGTGAATTTGAGACTTTTGAAATTACCCGTTAAAAAAACAAGGCGGTTCATTTGCGTAACCTTTGCAAAACATCCACAAATAAACCGCCTTAATTTTAGTTTTATATAGAATCTTTTAGTTTTTTGCCTGGGCGAAATTTTACAACATTGCAGGCTTTGATTTTAATAGGAGCACCTGTCTGAGGATTACGTCCCTTACGAGCCTTACGGCGAAGTTTTGAAAAAGTCCCAAATCCCACAAGCGTAACCTTACCGCTTTTTTTCTTAAGCGCTTTTGTTACACTGCTCATAAAAGAATTTAGAGCGGCTGCAGCTGCAACCTTTGAAATGCCTGCATCTTTTGCCATTTCTTCTACTAACTCAGCTTTTGTCATAATAATTTTACCTCCTTTTTATTTGTGTTATTAACCGAACAACTAACTGTCTAATTTTTAATTTCATATACCCCTTTTTTATTCAATGTCAACATAAAACCTCATTTATCAACACTTTTTTTGCATTAAATGATGTTAATATACTTTATACTTGGATATACAAACTAAAACAGAAAGAAAGAGTGTATTATAAGGCTGTGCGAGTCATGAGACATTCAAAAAAAATTTTGAGCAATCAGTCTTCAGTTATGATTAAATTAAAATTAGAAAACTGTTTGAATGTATTAAAAATCGTTAGCAAAGAACCCTTTGATATATTGTTATTAATAAAAGACAAAATTATTAGCACAATTGCTGTTTTTATTATGGCCGGTTCTTTGTTTACGATTTGTTATACATGAGTTTTTTCTGGTTTTAATTTAATTATAACTGTTGCGAGACCTTTAAAAATGGTCAATTTTGTTTAAATTCAAGGAAAGCGAAGATTTCAACCACAGAAATATATAAAAAGTTATTAATTCTAAATGTTGAATTTTAAATTAATAATGGTTTTTTCTTCATTCAAAATTCAAAATTATTCTTAAACCTCACGCATAAATTGGGCAAAAGGGGGCGTTTTGCAAAGGTCTCGATAACTGGCAAAAACTACAGTTGAATTATTTGAAAATCACGAATTTATACACTTAAAACAGGGCGGCAACAAACTGGCCTGGGTCAAATTCCTGAAGGTCATCAATTTGTTCCCCGATTCCAATATATTTCAGCTGGAATGGAAAAGAGCTGCCTATACTTACTACCATGCCTCCTTTAGCTGTTCCATCGAGTTTTGTAATGGCAATACTGGTAACACCAATTGCCTCATGAAACAATTTTGCCTGAGACTGGGCATTTTGGCCGGTTGTAGCATCAAGCACCAGAAGGATTTCATGTGGTGCATCAGGCAGTTTTTTGGAAATGGTCCGCTTGATCTTTTTAAGCTCTTCAATAAGGTTTACCTTTGTATGCAGCCTCCCTGCAGTATCCACAAGCACAATATCCACACCTCTGGCAATCGCTGCTTCCATGCTGTCATATGCAACAGCAGCCGGGTCTGCATTATCACCATGCTTTACTATTTCTGCACCTGCTCTGTCAGCCCATATTGAGAGTTGTTCTGTTGCCGCTGCTCTAAAAGTGTCAGACGCGGCTATCAGAACTTTTTTTCCTTCGGAAGTATATTTTGCTGCCAGCTTCCCTATTGTCGTTGTCTTGCCCACCCCATTAACACCTATTACCATTATTACGTAAGGCCTGGAAACGGTTTTCAGGGATAATGGATCCTCTGAATGCATACTAAGTAAAGACAGTATTTCTTCTTTGAGCTTATTCTTCAGTTGATCAGGACCAGATATCTTTGCAGAATCTTTTGAAATACTTTCTATAAGATCCATGGTTGTCTTGACCCCTATGTCAGAAGTAATCAAAAGTTCTTCAAGTTCTTCTAACAATTCGTCATCAATCTTTCGGTTTCCTGCAAAAAGCTTATCAATATCTGTTGTAAGAATTTCACGGGTCTTAAACAAACCCTTTTTTAAACGTTTAAAAAATCCTGTGGATTTTGCTGGATCATTTTTTTCAATCTTTTTCTGCTGGTCAGATAAAGTGTTTTCACTTTGATCGTTTTTATTTTGTTTAAACCAGTTAAAAGCCATAATTCTTGTTTTTGTAACCTCATTTAAAAAGCATTATATAAGTTCTGCGAAATTGAACATTTTTCAAAAGTCTTGTATAATCAGCAACTGATGTCTTCGTAAAAAGTCATTTGCAAGCGACATTGAGCAGTTTGGGAAAAAGATTGAAGCTAAAGCTTCCCGGTAAGGAAAATAATCAGTTTTTGGCCGGTCAGATTGAGCCTGGCGTTAAAAATTGCAAGCTGTTTGAGGGCGTTAGCCCGAGTTCTTGCAATTTAGCCGGGATTAATCTGAATCCCAAAAATGCTCACAGAGCGAACAAATTTTACTTTTTACGATTTCATCAACAACTGTCTTTTACGGAAAAGTTTATCTTTCCAGATTGACTGAGACGATTTTAGAAATACCCTTTTGTTCCATGGTAACACCAAGCAACATGTCGGCGAATTCCATGGTTTTTTTATTGTGGGTTATCATAATAAGCTGAGATTTTGTTCCAATGATTTTCAGCAGATCATTAAAACGAAATATATTGGCATCATCAAGCGGCGCATCGATTTCATCCATCAGGCAAAAGGATGTGGGCTTAATTAAAAATATGGAAAAAATAAAAGCAATAGCACTAAGGGCTTTTTCTCCTCCAGAAAGAAGACTTATTCTGGTAAAATTTTTCCCATGAGGGTGAACCAGCATCTCTACCCCTGTTTCAAGAGGTTTATCAGGCTGTGTAAGTATAAGTTTGGCCGAGCCTCCATCAAAAAGACGGGGAAACACCTCGTCAAGTTTTTCATTAATCAGATTAAAGGTTTTAATAAAGCGCTTTTGAGTAATTTGATTGATTTTGCTAATTACACTTTCAAGGTCTTCCAAAGCTTTAATCAAATCATCATGCTGTTTATTCATGAAGTCAAAACGGGCTTCGATATCTTCATATTCTTTAATAGCTCCAAGATTTACATCACCGATCTTAACAACTTTTTTTCTGTATTCTGCGAGCTTATCTTCCATTTTATCTGCGGGCATTGCCGGTTCTTCAGGTAATTCCGACCTCAATTGTGAAAGGGATTTATGATATAATTCTGTTAAGCGGTTTGAAACATTATCCTGTTTAATACGGCGCTGGGACTGCTCAAGATCAAGCATTCGGATTTTTTGCAATAGTTCTTCACGCTTGCTGTTTATATCTGAAACAATACTGCTGTTTTCCTGCAGCATTGCAGCTATGTTCTGATATTCGGTCTCATTACTTTCAAGCGTTTGCTCAAAGATTTCCATTTCTTCATACATGCTGGCAAGACTTTGTTTATATTCAACCACTTTCTGCTTAAAACCCTGTTTGACTTTATTTTTTTGTTCAATTTCAGAAAATATCTGTGTAAGTCGCCTTGCCTTGTCATCATAAAACTCTTTGAGCCGTTTTAAAGTATTATTGCTGTTTTCGTGTTTTGCATTTAAAGCTGTTAACTCAAGATTAAGGTCCATGACAACCTGATTAAAGTCCTCCATTTCAGAAGATGCTGAATCAATTTTTACTGATGTTTGTGCAACTTTTTCCCTTGCGTCTTTTACGCCATCTATTATGCTGGACAACTCTTTGTTGTATCTGGTTATTTCTACGTTGATATCGTCTTTTTCGCCTTCAAGCCGTTCCTGTTCGAGACATATAATTTCAAAATTATTACGCGCATGCTTCAGGTCCTCGGTTATTCTGTAAAGGGATTTCTCTGTCTCAAGTTCATCTTGTCTGACATTGTTTTTGCGTTCTATTTCCTTTTGCAGGCTGGTTTCAATTTTACGAACTTCGGCTTCCACTTCTTTCTGGTAATCGCGTTCTTTTATCAGAGACTTATTCAGTCTGCTGGTTTCATGATCAAGGTCTTTCAGTTCTTGTTTTTTTGCAAGAATTCCGATTCCATTTTCCTTGCTTCCGCCAACCATAACACCCTGACTATATACAATATCTCCGTTTTTGGTAACAATGGTACTCATCAGACCATTATTGTTATAGTTTTTTACTGCCTCTTCAATATCAGAAACAACAATTGCATGCCCCAAAAGAGCCTCAATTATTTTTTCAAACCCTTTTTTTACAGAAATATGATTTATCAGTCTCTTATTAAAATCCACTTCTTCTTTATGCCTGCAATCTATCTGTCTTACAGATGAAATTGGAATAAACCCGCTTCGGCCGGCACTATTTGATCGCAGATAATTTATATAACTCAGGCCGGTCTCCGGATTATTTACAATTATGTATTGAAGTGATTCTCCAAGAACAGCTTCCACAGCAGTCTCAAAGGAAGGTTCCGGCTCTATAACATCTGCTATCAGGCCGATTATATCGGCATCAGATTCATATTGGTTTTCCGGCGATTTACTGATTTTATCTGAGGAAGTCTGACCGCAGTTTTTCATTATAGCTCTTACACCGTCCTTGTACCACTCAAAGTTATCCTCCATTTTCTTTAATGTTAAATATTTTGATCTGGTCTTACTGAGTTCAAGGTCTATTGACTGAACCGTTTTAATCTGCTTGCTGAGTATAGCATTTTTTTCTAAAAGTCGCTTCTGCATCAGGTCAATACGCTTTTTCATGTCCTCAAGTTCAGCTGTTAAAGAATCAAGCTGGTTTTTGGCACTGATCTCTCTGGCTTGCAAAGAAGCTATATTATTATCTGCGAGCTGTTTTTCTTCTCTGTTTCTTTTTAGACTTCTTTTCAGGCTTTCCTTGTTTTTGGATGCATTTTGATAAATATTTTTGTATTGTGCCTCCCTGGCAACCATTTCCATGAGATTTGCCTTGTAATCTTCTATTTGCTGATTGAGCTCTGACAGTTTGTCTCTAATTCCCTGGGATGCGTACTTTTTCTGACCTAATAGATATTTATTCTTTTCTATTTCTTGTTCCAGAATTTTATTTTCGTCTTTAACCTGACTAATTTCAGATAAAATATTTGTGTTTTTTTCTTCCAGATTTTTGCATTCAAGTCCGAGTCCGCTTACTTCATTGCCAAGCCTCTCAATGTCTTTGCGCAGATGGTCCAGATCATTTTCCATTTTATCTATAATGCGCTGCTGTTCAAATTTATGAGTCTTTTGATCTGAAATTTCCTGTATTTTTTTCGAGCGCTGTAATTTAATTTCTTCAATCGTAGCATCTAGTTTTTTCAGCTTTGATGTGTGTTCAATATCTGTGTCATTAAGACTTGTTAACAAAAGATCGGTTTTTTTAATCAGTTTTGTGTATTCATCATAATAATGCAGAGCAATAAAAACATCTAAATGCATAATGGTTTTTTGATAATTTCTGTAAATTTCAGCTTTTTTTGCCTGACGTTTCAGTCCTGACATTTGCCGCTTTAGTTCTGAAATTATATCTGCAACACGCAAAAGATTCTGCCTGGTGCTCTGTATTTTTCTAAGGGCTTCATTCTTCTGGTTTTTATAACGGGTAACTCCTGCGGCCTCTTCAATAAAAAACCTCCGTTCTTCCGGCCCTGCCTCAGTAATTGCCCCTACGTTTCCCTGCTGGATTACAGCGTATGACTTTGCCCCCATGCCGCTTCCCATAAAAACATTATGGATATCCTTTAGCCGGCAGGGACGCTTATTGATTAAATACGCACTTTCGCCTGACCGGTAAAGACGTCTTGTCAGCATTATTTCTGTAAAGTCTTTTAATTCTTCAGGAGCATCGCCGTTATCATTAAAAATCGTTAATGAAACTTCCGCCATGTTCAACGGAGATTTACCGTTTGAACCGGCAAATATAATGTCTTCCATGGATTTTCCGCGGAGCTGTTTTACGCTCTGTTCGCCCATAACCCATTGTAATGCATCAACTATGTTGCTCTTCCCGCACCCATTAGGGCCTACAACTGCGGAAATGCCTGAATGAAAATCAATACAGGTTTTATCAGAAAATGACTTGAATCCCGTTATTTCTAATTTTTTAAGTTTCATAATGGTTTGCAGTTTAAGGTTGTTTAATTTTTTTAAATAACAGGAAGGTGTTAATTTGTAAAGCAAAAAGCACAAATTGCTGTATAATTTTGTTGCATAAATACAATATATGGTATAATAACATTTAATCTGCTTAGCTCACAATTGATCGTGACGTAAAAAGTAAGATTTGTTCGCTCTGTGAGCATTTTTGGGATTCAGATTAATTCCGGCTAAACTGCAAGAACTCGGGCAAAAGCGAGTGTTTTGCAAAGAGACCTTTGAAAAATGTTCAATTTTGCT
>CAYYMU010000051.1:0-12747 GCA_964472445.1 uncultured Desulfobacteraceae bacterium | reverse complement strand
AAATAACCCACTTGTTTTAGCTTAATTGACTACAACTAATCGGGAGATGATCCCTCAATATTAATTGGGTGAAAATTTCAATTCCCGGCCATTTTTTTGCTTGACAATATATGGTAAATATGAATTATCAATAAAAAAATGAGTTGTCTTGCAAGTTTTGAGGCAAAGAACAATTAATCGTTTTTAAGAGGGGATTAGTATTTTGATGAATGGAATTGTAAAATGGTTTAGTGATAAAAAGGGTTTTGGTTTTATAGAGAAGGAAGATGGCGGCGATATATTCGTTCATTTCTCAGCTATCAACACATCTGGATTTAAAAGTCTTTCTGAAGGTGACAGGGTAACTTTTGATGTAGAAGAGGGTGACCGTGGACCGTCCGCAAAAAATGTAACAAAAATTTAATTTACAGATAACGCATAAACCAAGGGCGCCTTGTTTATTTAAGACAAGGCGCCCTTTTTTATTTAGTAGATTCCAAAGTCTTTTAATAAATCATTAATACCTAATTTTTTGATTTTCATCCTTAAGAATTCTGAAATAGTTGGCTGATAAGGTTTAAGTTTTAGGTACATATCAGCTTCTTTTGCTGTTTGACCGCCCTTTTTGTTATTGCACGTCTTGCAGGATGAAACACAATTCTCAAATGAAGTTTTACCCCCCTTTGACTTTGGTATGATATGGTCAATTGTTAGTTTTTCTTTATCGTTGCCACAATAGGCACATCTAAATCCATCTCTGATAAAAATATTTTTTTTACTGAAAGGCACCCTGTCTCTATACAGAGTTCTAATAATTTTTATAAGCTTCATGACAGCAGGTATTTTTATTAAAACTCCTTCAGAAGTTTTGACTATCTTCTCGGAATATTTTAACACCTGAACCTTACTTTTTACCACAAGACATATTGCTCTTTTCCAGGTTACTATGTTTAAAAATGAGTAATCTGAATTAAGCAATACACACTGAATCATTTCATCCCCCACCATGTATTTTTCAAAGGTCTTCTGCTGGAACCATTAATACAAAAAATAGCTCAATGTATTAGGGGAGCTGGAAGTCGAGTTTTCTATGATTGAGTTTTTAATTGGTTAGGCTATTACAATAATTTTTATTTATTGGCAACCTGTTTGAAAATTTAAGTCCTGTTTTGCAGAAGAAAAAGATTCAGACAGATGGCATGTACATTAAGATTTTTTTATCATCATTGTAGAAGGGTCTAAGAGCAGTGCTGGATCTTCACTGCCTGATACGCCTCCTTTTAATGATTGTACATGTATTTCTTTTCCTTGAGGTTTAAGGTTGATAACAACGTCAAAAAGATCTGCAATTTTTTCAATAGAGGCCGGCATACCATCTTGTTCTTTTTGTTCATTACGATGTGTGCGTATGGCGAACCACACATGCATCGAATGTTTTTCAGCAAAAATCTTTAAATCTGAAAGAGACCTTTTTATTGAATCATCAAAAGAAAGCCCGTCAATAACGACCATGCGAGGAGAAAAAATATTTTGCTCAATTAAATCTGTAAGTCTTTCTTCAAGTTTGGGAACACTGAATCCTTCAACCTTGAAAGTCATGATGAACCTGTGCGGCAATATGTTTTCCCAAAGCTCTTCGCTTGGCAGGACATTACACTGCCTTGCAAAATTCCCAAAAACTTCTTTATACCATAAATCAACCTTGTCTGCCGGATTATCAAGGCTTATATGTAAAACGTTTTTATCTTGAAGGAGAGCTCTGATTGCAAGTTGTACCAGGAAGGCTGTTTTGCCAACACCAGCACGCGCAAGAACAGCTCCAAACCCTCCTCCGGGAATTATATCTTCGTTTTTGTAACCTATAAGACTTAATGGATTGTAGAGGATAAAATCCTTTTTTATCATATAAAATACCCCTTTTTGTTTAAGCTGCATTTTTCTTTTTTTTTGCGATCTGTTCAATCAGTTTTTCGGCAGCCAGTTTAGTCACTTGCCTGTAAATGGCAAATTCCATTGTAAATTGAGCCTTACCCTGTGTAGAAGATCTTAATATGGTTGAAAAACCAAACATTTCAGCCAGTGGTACCTGAGCCTCAACAACACAGATTGTGCCTTCATCCTGACAGCTTGCAATCATACCTCTTCGTTGATTCAAAAGACCCATTACCGAACCCTGAAATTCATTTGGTGTTTCAACAACCACTTTCATTATAGGCTCATGAATAACTGCTCTGGCCCTAGCATACCCTTCAAGAAAGGCGCCACGGGCAGCTGCCTGAAATGCCATTTCAGAAGAATCAACAGAGTGAGACGCTCCATCATTAATAACTACTTTTATGCCGGTAACAGGAAATTCCATTTTGGGTCCCTTTTCAAGGCACTGCCTGAACCCTTTTTCACATGAATCAATGAACTGTGATGGAATTTTACCACCAACAACTTTATTCTCAAAGATAAAATCTTCATCAGCAACAGGCTCCATGTAACCGGCCACCCTGCCATATTGTCCGGCTCCGCCTGTTTGTTTTTTATGCGTATAATTGAATTCAGCCATCCTTGTAATGGTTTCCCTGTAAGCTACACGAGGCTTGCCGGTTGAAACCTCAGAGCTGTATTCGCGGCGCATTCTTTCGACATATACTTCAAGGTGAAGTTCGCCCATTCCCTGAATAATAGTATCATTGGTTTCATGATCAACATAAACCTTGAAGGTCGGATCTTCTTTTGTAAATCTGTTCAAAGCCTTTGACATATTTATTCTGGCATTATTGTCTTTTGGAATAATAGCAAGCGAAATCACTGGATTAGGTACAAACATTGATGTCATGCTAAGATTAAGGCCTGGAGAAACAAATGTATCTCCGGAAGTACAGTCTACTCCAAACAGGGCGCCTATATATCCGGCAGATATAAACTCAATATCCTCCATTTGATCTGCGTGCATACGCACAAGTCTGCCTATTTTAATTTTTTTGCCGCTGCGTATGTTAACCACTAAAGAACCCTTGGCAAGAGTTCCCTGATATACGCGTATATATGTCAACTGTCCGTATTGACCGTCTTCTAATTTAAAGGCAAGAGCAACAATCGGTTTTTCAGGATCATTGTCCAGGATTACAGGGGTCTCGTTATCTTCCATGCTAAGTGCGCTGTTTTCAACTTCACTCGGGCAGGGCAAAAGATTTATTACGGCATCAAGAAGGGGTTGAATCCCTTTATTCTTATATGCAGAACCAATAAAAACCGGTGTCATTTTACGGGTCAGGGTTCCTTCGCGGACAGCATCAATAATCAGCTCTTCGCTAATTTCTTTTTCTTCCAGAATAGCATCCGTTAGTTCATCAGAATACATGGAAGCAGCATCAATAATCTTTTCACGTTGTTCCATGGCTTGGGAGAGAAGATTTTCAGGTATATCATCCGATCTAACATTTTCTCCATTATCGCCGTCAAAATAGACTGCTTTCATTGAAACAAGATCAACGACTCCTTTAAAATCTGCTTCAAGCCCTATGGGGATTTGCATTGCTATTGCATTATGACCAAGTTTTTTGTTCAGTTGATCAATTACACGAAAAGGATTTGCACCGCTTCTGTCACATTTGTTTATAAATGCAACACATGGAACCTTATATCTTTTCATCTGCATATCAACGGTAATTGATTGCGACTGAACCCCTCCAACAGAGCACAATACCAATATGCCGCCGTCAAGAACCCTTAGCGATCGTTCAACCTCAATCGTGAAGTCAACATGGCCCGGCGTATCAATAATGTTGATTTCATAGTTTTGCCAAGAACAGTATGTAGCTGCAGAAGCTATAGTAATACCGCGCTCCTTTTCAAGCTCCATGGAATCCATTGTTGCTCCAATACCGTCTTTCCCCTTTACATCATGAATGGCATGTATACGGTTTGTGTAGAAAAGAATCCTTTCAGTAAGAGTAGTCTTGCCTGAATCAATATGTGCGCTTATTCCTATATTTCTTACTTTTTGAATATTTTGTCCCATTTATACCCTTTACCTTTTTGTTTTTGAAAATATAAAAAACCCCGCTATTTTATATCAGACGGGGAATTATTTATTAGCTTTATTTATTAGAAACTTTATTAAATAAAGCTAATAAATAATCTTGTCAAGAAAAAATATTAAGAAATCTGGATCGTTTCCCGATTAGCTTTAGTTAATTAAGGCAAAACAGGTGGGTTATTTCCAATCAGGCAGGTGTGATTCCAGAGGGTACAAGGCTCGTCAAGAACCCAAGAGCTCGAGCGAATTAGATTTACTGCTTTTGCGAGAATAACAGGAACGACTCAATATTCGGTGGATCAGGCCAGAAGAGATTAAAAAACCAGGTTGTTGTCTATAACCGCACCTTCCTTTATTACTGCCGGAAATTTGCCTTTATTCGTTATTTCAACACTTCCTTTTACAGTTATATTTTTTTCAAAAAAAACATCTCCTCTTACGATAAGAGATTCACAATCAATTAAAGAAGGAACTCCGTCGACAGGAAATCTTTCATTAAACAGATCTTTTTTTGAATAATATTTTGGATCAAGATCTATGTTGATGAAATCCGATTTGATATCCGGATTTAAAATTAAAGTCTGATTTTCAGAGAAGACAAAACGATCAGACCGCACCATCAGCAGATCATTACAGTTTTTTACAGGGAAAAAGCGTGATCTCGGGACTTTTATTGCGAGTGTATTATTGAAAAGAGATAATATTGCTCCCATTGCGGTTTCGATCTGGTATATATTTGGGCTGGATTCATCCCTTGGATCCAGGTTTTTTTTGTTCAGTATCATTGGCAGTCTTACCATCCCATATTCTTCAATAATGTTTTTTAATGCCGGCAGGTTAATCCAGATGTTATTTGTGTTGAAATATCTGTATCTGCTTATATCTCTAAACCCATCCATTTCATTTTTTGGGCACTGGGCTGCTTCACGCAGAATTAAATTACCGTCTTTGTGCCTGGCAACATGTCCTCCTTTTAAATCTGCGGGCGTTTTTTCAGCCACCTCCATCATAAATGGAAATCTGTTTTCAGAAAAAAAACCAAGAAGGGAAGCATCCATTGTAGCGCCGAGGTTATCTGAATTGGCGATAAAGGCATATATTATTTTTTTATCAAGCAGATATTGAAGTGTGCCTGAGGTATAAAGAGCTGTATAAATATCCCCGTGTCCCGGCGGGTTCCATTCCAGATCAGGATTTTTGGGCCAGGATGCAGGTATAAACCCGTCACAGAGTATCTTGGGAAACTTGTTTTGAACAAACAGTTTGGGAAATCTGGACGGATTTATTTTTGATAAGGCGGAAAGAGTATGCTTATGTGTGCTGAAGCTGTTCATCAATGACAGCATAACATTGTTTGTCTCGGCCTGCTTTAATATTATTTCAAGAAAGCTTTTATCCTGTTTTACTTTGATAATGGATTTGGGCTTTTCAAGGCCCATGGTAGTGCCGAGACCGCCGTTTAGTATTATCATTACGGCATTTTTTAAAGCTTTTTTTCCTGCATCAGCATACTGGCTGATATCATCTGCATTTTTAATTTCATGTGGTTGCAACGGTCTTATATCCCTGTCAAATATAAGACCTGTTTCATTGGCAACCACCTTTTTATAATAATAGGCAAATGTGTCAATAACAGCCTGAGGCAGGCCTTCTTTTTCCATTTTTATAATAAATGGTTTTAAATGATTGAATATTTTGTGCTGGCTCATAAAAGGCGTCCCGTAAGATTTAAAGTTTTTCTATCCATCCCATAGAATCTTCTGCCTTTCCGTACTGTATATCGGTGATGGCGTTGTAAAACTTTTGTGCAAGGGGACCCACCTTGCCGCTGCCTATTTTTAACACTGTGTCGCCGTATTTTATTTCACCAACAGGAGAAATAACCGCGGCTGTTCCAGACCCGAAAATTTCTTGTAATTTTTCTGATTTATGCGCATCTATCAGTTCATCTATGCTGATCAGTTTTTCTTTAACCGTGATATCCCATTTTTTTGCCAGGGCTATTAAAGAATCACGGGTAATACCAGGCAAAATACTGCCATTTAGCATCGGAGTTATCAGTTCATTGTCTATGACAAAAAAGATGTTCATAGACCCGACCTCTTCAATATATTTTTGGTGAATACCATCAAGCCACAGTACTTGAGTATAACCATTTCTATGGGCTTCTTCAGCCGCGCGAAGACTTGCAGCATAGTTTCCAGCTGTTTTTGCCTCGCCGATTCCACCCCTAACAGCTCTGACATGGTTTTTTGTTACCCATATTTTAACAGGATTAAATCCTTCAGGATAATATGCGCCAACAGGAGAAAGAATTATAAAAAAACGATAGGTATTTGAAGCGCGCACACCTAAAAAAGGATCTATTCCTATAATAGTGGGCCTTATATAAAGAGATGTTTCCGGTGCGTCTGGAATCCAGTTTTTTTCCAGATTAATTAACTGTTTCATGTAATCAAATACAGAGTTTTCGTCAAATTCCGGAATGCAAAGTATTTGGCATGATCTGTTCAGACGCTTGAAATTATCTTTTGGTCTAAAAAAATGGATGTCGCCTGAATCTGTTCTGTAGGCTTTCATTCCTTCAAAGACAGTTTGGCCGTAGTGAAGCACAATGCTTGCCGGATCCATTTCAATAGGAGCATATGGTTCGATTCGTGGATTATTCCAGCCGTTTTCAGGATCATAATCCATGTTAAACATGTAGTCGGTAAATATGCTTCCAAAACCAAGATTTGAATTGTCAGGCATTGATTTTAGTTTATTGGATTTTGTAATTTTAAGCTGCATTTAGCCTCCTTGACAAAATATAAAAAAATTATAATTTTCATAAAACTGTTAAAGTTGTTAAAATTGATCGGCCCGTGAAAAGTCGGATTCAGCGGCCATAAAAAGTCTATTGCCAGAGCATAAGACCTGTTGACTCATCATAGGACCTTTCCATTGGTGTTCCTTTTAATTCCTTTAGATATATTTCTCCGGCAAAAATAATTGTATCAGAAAAAAGATGTCCCCCCATTATTTTTCCCTTTTCATCGGCCAGCACAATATGTGCATGTATAAAGGGTTGCTCATCTTTTATTGAAACATTCCCGGTGCATACCACGATTTCTAATGGCGCTTTTTCTTGCGAGGTAACATAAACCTGCTGTTTTTGATCATATGTGCCTATTGTAATGGAAGAAACAGCGCCAATAACAGAAAATGTCGCCATTTGGATCGAGGCTTCCATGCAAAATTTCTCAATAGAAAGTATTAAATCTTTGCCCTGAGGAAGACGCCCCATAAAAATGCGTCCCGATGTAAATTCTGAAAAATAAATTTTTTCCATCAGTGTCTTTTCTCCACGCTAATCAAAAAATGATGGTCTCGTAAAAAGTCATTTGTAAGCGACATTGAGCAGTTTTGGAAAAAGATTCGGATTGAGCCTGGCGTTAAAAATTGCAAGCTGTTTGAGGGCGTTAGCCCGAGTTCTTGCAATTTAGCCGGGATTAATCTGAATCCCAAAAATGCTCATAGAGCGAACAAATTTTACTTTTTACGAATTCATCAAAAAATTAGAAATATCATAATGTTAAAATCTAAATCAATCTTTAAGTATTTGTCAAAAGATTTTATAATAAGAAACCTGTAAGTTTAAAAAACAATATCCATCTGTGGGTGCGAATGTTACTAATTTATTGACATTGTTTAATTTGCTGGATATTAAATATGCGGTTTTAAATAAATTAATTTATGCTTGGAAAAAAAGCAGATGCTGCAAAGCAGCATAGTGGAGTTTTTTACAGATAAGGAAAGGAAGAATTATGGATATACCCAGTAATGAAACTGGCATAGCACCAGTAAGGCTTAGCCTGGACAGTAGATTTAAGTTTAGATGCCATAAGGATATCAAATGCTTTACCAAATGCTGCAGTGGTATTGATATTATATTAACTCCCTATGATATCATCCGGCTTAAAAATCGTTTGCAACTTTCATCAGAAGAATTTTTGGCCATTTATACTGAGCCAAAGCTTCTTGAAAAGACAGATTTGCCTGTAATCAGCTTGAAGCTTTTAGATGATGAAACTTCTGATCCTGACCAGAAAAAATGTCCATTTGTCAGAGAAGACGGATGCATTATTTATGAAGACAGGCCGACTACCTGCCGCTATTATCCCCTTGGCGTGGCTACTCTAAGTCATGTAGAAGGTGCAGATGACGAGGGGGGGTTCTATTTTTTTGTTCACGAACCTCATTGTCTTGGCTTTGAAGAGGATAAAGAATGGACCGTTCGTGAATGGCGAGAAAATCAGGGGGTTGATAGTTATGACAAAATAAACGAGAAGTGGACTGATTTAATTGTTAGAAAAAGGTCTTTCCCTAAGAATGTCATGCTTACAGAACAGAGCAAACAATTATTTTTCCTGGCCAGTTATAACATAGACAAGTTTAAACAGTTTGTTTTTGACAGTTCCTTTTTGAAGCGATATAAAATAGATGACAAAACTGTTGAAAAAATCAGAGAAGATGAAATTGCGCTTTTGGAATTTGCTATTAAATGGCTTACTTCACTTTTCTTTAAAGGCGAAAATATTGAGAAGTTTGAGATAAACGAAAAAGCGGCAGGCATAAAAAAATAATTATAAGTAACAAAACAGGTGATAACGGTTAGTTATCACCTGTTTTGTTTAATGTATTTTTAATACCCCTCATAATAAAGCTTTTGCAGGCTTGAAGCTCTGCTTAAGCGGTCATTAATATCAACCCCGAAAAATTCTGCAACTGGCTTTAGTATTTCAGGATTGGCGGACTGTATTTTTTGTCCCACTTCTATAACTTTTGCCAGACCTTGTTTTGTCATTTTTCCTAAGGGTTGTCTGCACTTTCCTGAAGGCATACCAAGAATTGCCATAAGGGTTTTTACACCCAGGGGGTTTCTTGCCCTGCATATTACATCGCCGTAAGGGGTAGTTTCTGAAGTTTTAACCGTTACAATGCTGAAAAGAGGCTTAAGAGCATGAAAAAGCTTTTTAGCTTCTTCGTGGTTTCCCTTTTCAAGCAGGCTGACCATTTCCGTAACAGCCTTTGGAGCAATATTCGAGGCAACAGAAATAACACCCGATGCCATAATTTCCTGATCCGTCATCATTTCATAGGTTAAGCCATCATCGCCGGAAAGTATCGTAAAATCAGGACCGCAGCATGTTCGAGTGC
This sequence comes from uncultured Desulfobacteraceae bacterium, assembly GCA_964472445.1. GTDB lineage: Bacteria > Desulfobacterota > Desulfobacteria > Desulfobacterales > ETH-SRB1 > CAYYMU01. Next base: position 3,539 of record CAYYMU010000051.1, on the reverse strand, counting down.
GCTTCATGTTTTCAATATTTCCAGTGGCTTCTTTAACTATATTTACATTCTTAAATTCCTTACCAAGAATAGCTAAATCTTCCGGCAACATTTGCGCTCCAGTCCTTCCTGGAATTATATATGGAATAATCTGAAGCTCGGGAAAAGCTTTTGCAACAGGCCCTACATATTCTCTGCGGATTTCAAGAGAACTCGGTCCGTTATAATATGGATCAACAAGCAATGCAGCATCAACGCCGACTCTGGCCGCATGCTTTGTTGCTTCAAGTGTTTCTTTTGTATTGTTGCTGCCGGTGCCTGCTATGCAGAGGCATTTATCCTTTGTTTTTTTTGCTACATCTTCAATAACCCGGTTATGCTCCTCCCACGTTAAGGTCGGGCTTTCTCCGGTAGTGCCAACAGCAAGAATTCCGGTTATTCCGTTTTCTATCTGGAAATCCGCAAGACTGCCAAGACCCTCATAATCCACACCATCATCTTTGAATGGTGTAACAAGAGCTGTAAAACATCCTTTAAACATAATATACTCCATTATTTTATAAAGTATTTTATAAAGAAGTTATTTGCCGCCAGTGCCCCTTCCTTCGATGTCTCTGCCTGCAAGAGGGTTGTAAAGTTTTATAATCGCGACTTTCATCACATCCATGACCTTTAGTTCCAGTATAATGTTCATTAAGGTCTTTTCTCCTTCTTCAGGAAGCACACAGGCATTTGAATCGTCAAATGTTAAATCCGGGAATCCCTTTAAAAGCTTTTTTTTCTCCTTTTTTGAGACGTCAACCTGAATTGCCTTCTTGCCGTCTATTTCCTTAATTTCACCAGATAAACCAGCTGCTTCAATTGCCTTTAATTTTTCATCATCTAAAAAAACATTGATATAAAAATCTGCCATTTTATTACCTCCTGTCTGATGTTAGTAACTTATAATTTGCGTGAGCAACAAAAATTTTAGCAGATAATAAATCCCTATTAACTGCCATCACATATAATTAAATAATTTTTATATTAAAAATTGTAACTGGTGTCAAGAATCTTCTCGCTGTTTTAGGCGGCTACAACAGAAATTTACCGCTTATATCTTGTGTATTTAATATCTGATATGCTACAAGCCGTTACAGCCAAATTTTTTCAAAGGAGCAGTTTTATTAATGGAATTTTTAAATTGTGTCAGAAACAAGTACGGGAAATGTGATATTCCACGCAATACTATTGGCAGAATAAAGGAAGGGTTGCAGAAACTGCACCTTAATGTTGAATATTCCGCCTTTCAAGTTTCAGATAATATTTACTGGGGACAGATATGGATTGATTCAATTCAGATAGTCTGTAATGGAAAAGGCATTACTTCTGAACTTGCAGAAGCCAGTGCATACGCCGAACTGGCTGAACGTTTCAGCGCAGGCCTTTTTTATCCGGTTTTTGAAGAACGCGTTAGGTTCAATATCCCGGCTTTATATGATAATAAGACGAGCATGTTTCTTAATTTTGGATGGATGGATGGATATATAAATGCCTTTCAAGATGATCTTAAACAGGAGTCCTTGAAAATTGAAGACCTGCTGTCAAACGAGAGCCATCTCACAGCTAATGATATTAAAGATATAAAAGGCAGTCAAATGGCCAGACACTGGGTTGATGGTTTTTCAATAATACGTGAAAAAACAGTAAGGGTGCCCATTAATTTTGTCGCATATATTCATGCGTCTAACGGTCTGGCAGCAGGAAACACAATTGAAGAGGCTATGCTTCAGGCTTCATGTGAAATATTTGAACGTCATGCCCAGATACAAATTATTAAGCCCGAAAAAACAGTCCCGTCAATTAATGTGGATTCCGTTGAAAATTCAACTATAAAGGATATGATAAAATTTTATAACAGGGAAAATGTTGATGTAATAATCAAGGATTTTTCTCTTGATGGATTATTGCCCTGTATAGGTGTGCTTTTCATAAATCACAATTTACCTCCTGATCGTATGGAACATAAAATATTGATACCCGGCGCATCCTTTAATATAGAGGAAGGCCTCACCAGATGTTTTACTGAAAGCATGCAGGGACGTAAGGCTTTGCTGACTCCCCGTCCACAGCTTGACAAACCTCTTGTCCATCGATCCAGAGTTAACAATTTTTATCTTTTGATGAAATGTGGCATTTCCCCAAAAGACATTTCTTTTCTTGAGAATGGGGAAATGAGTGCCTATAAGAACATTAAAATCAAGGATGTTTTTGGTGAGATTGAAAAACTTAAGAAAATATGCAAACTTTTAAATACTGATTGCATAATACTTAACCATACACATCCAGTGCTGAATTTCCCGGTTGTAAGGGTAATTATGCCGGGAATTTCTGACTTTTTACCCTTTTTAAGCAAGGATATTCTCGTTTCTGAAGCAACAAGGCCTTCATCTGCATGGCGTGGGGAAAGATTCAAAAATATTATGCAAAGTTTTTTTGCATAACAGGTGTTGACAATTTAATTTTTTTTTGACAACAAAACTGTACTATAAAGTAACCAATAAATTAGTTTTCAGGTTTAACGGTTTGCTGAAAAGTCATTTTACAGGTAATATTTTAAGGTAACAAACAATCAAATTATTTTTTTATAAGGATAATAATTATGCCAGTAGCAAACAATGCGGAAGAATATATAGCAAAACATAAAGAGATGCTACAGTCAAATCCTGACTGTGGAACATCTCATTACAATCTTGCCGTAGCCCTGATAGGGCAGAAAAAATACGATGAGGCCGAGGAGGAGCTTCACGCTGCGATTGATTGCAGCTCAAACCTTGCTGAAGCCTATGTTCAGCTTGGAGGTCTCTGTCTGCGTCGCGGTGACCTTGAGGGCTGTCTTGCTTATAATAAGGAATCAACTAAAGTAAGAGCTGCTTTTTCCGAAGGTCACGGAAATATCGGATTTGTATATCTTCAAATGGGAAAAATTGATGATGCAATTGCTTCATTAAAAAAGTCTATTTTATATAATGCAAAGTTTCTTCAGGCTTATACCACACTGGCAAATGCCTACCTGATGAAGGGGCTGGTTAAAGAAAGCATTCAAGCGAGCCTTAAAGCGCTTGAGATTGAGCCGGTTTTTAGTATTGCGCATAACAATCTTGCAATAGCATATGCCGAAGATAATCAGTACGATGAGGCTATTAAACATTGTGATAAGGCAGTTGAACTTGGCTATGATGTATCCCCAGAAATTTTGAAAATTCTGAAAGAGCACCGATAATAAAAATTGACAAACTTCTGAAAAGTCGTTACCCCGGTGAAAACCGGAGCCCAGATGGCCCGTAACCGTGAGACCAGGTCTCACCGTTTGAAAATACCGGATAGCGCTGATGTTTCACTACGTGTCCGGCTTTCAACGGAATGACGAAAAACGGTATTGCGTGACTTTTAAATAACTCAACGGTAGTTTTTGCCAGTTATCGCAACAGTTATAATTAAATTAAAACCAGAAAAAACTCATGTATAGAGACCTTTGAAAAATGTTCAATTTTGCTCAAGTTCAAGGAAGGCGACCAAAT
>CAYYMU010000050.1:10230-12923 GCA_964472445.1 uncultured Desulfobacteraceae bacterium | reverse complement strand
CATTCAAACAGTTTTCTAATTTTAATTTAATCATAACTGAAGATCGATTGTTTAAGGTTATTCTGGTTTCAAGTGCTGCAAAGCGGCATAAAGTAGGTTTTTACGATTTCATCAAAATTGGCAGTGTCGAAGGCGAATTCATTAATTTTAGGCACTTTAGCTCACTTATAACTATAAATTCTATACTATGAAATATCTTTCAATACTTGGCTCTACCGGATCGATTGGCTGTAATGCTCTTGCTGTGATAAAAATGTTTCCAGAGAGATTCAGCGTTAAGGCTCTTGCCGCAGGGACCAATGTTAAGCTGTTGGCCAGTCAGATTGAAAAATTTTCTCCAGAGCTTGCTGTTGTTATTGATGAGGGCAGGGCTATTGAACTGAAAAAAATACTTCCCTCAAAGATTAATGTTGAAATAATGTGCGGGGAAGATGGATACAGATCAGCAGCCACGTTAGGGTCTGTTGATACGGTTGTGTCTGCAATAATTGGTTCAGCAGGTCTTGCACCGACTCTTGCGGCAATAGAAGCAGGCAAAAACATTGCTCTTGCTAACAAAGAATCTATTGTAATGGCAGGAGAAATAGTTGCAAAAAGAGCTGATGAAAAAGGAATAAACATATTTCCAATCGACAGCGAGCACAGCGCTATTTTTCAATGTATTTCCGGCCAGCGAAAGGAAGATATTGACAGCATTTTACTTACAGGCTCAGGCGGTCCTTTTTTAAACCGGCCTGCCAGTGAATTTAAAGGCATAACCCTGGCAGATGCCCTTGCGCATCCGACCTGGCAGATGGGTAGAAAAATCAGTGTTGATTCAGCCACGCTTATGAATAAGGGGCTTGAAGTAATAGAAGCTAAATTTTTCTTCAAGGTTCCTCTGGATATAATAAAGGTTGTGATTCATCCACAGAGCATTATTCATTCAATGGTTTCTTTCAGGGATGGATCAATAATCGCTCAGCTTGGCATACCGGATATGAAAGGCGCCATAGCATATTCAATTTCATATCCGGAACGTCTTCCCCTTGGCCAGCCAACACCGGATTTTATAAATATGGAGCCTTTGACATTCAGCGACCCTGATCTAAATAAATTTCCATGTTTAGGCCTGGCTTATGAAGCAGGCAGAGAAGGCGGAACCCTTCCTGCTGTATTAAATGCATCAAACGAAATTGCTGTGCAGGCTTTTTTAGGAAAGCGTATTCCGTTTATTAAGATACCCGACGTTATAAGAAGTACAATGGAACTTCATTCTAATGTTGCAAATCCAGATTTGTCCGATATTATGGAAGCTGACACATGGGCCAGGGAATACGCAGAAAACGAGATAATCAAGCAGTATAACTAATGGTGCCTCAGGTGATTGCAAATTCTAAGTAACAAATATCAAATAAATTACAATGACCAAAACCCAAAAACTCAAACCTGTAAATACCCTGGATTTTAAACCCCAAACATGTTTTGGTTATTGGATATTGAAATTTGGAATTTATTTGTAATTTGATGCTTGTAATCTGGTATTTTATAAGTTCAGAATTGACAACAATGTTAAAGATATTTTAATCATTGCAAAATTTATTAAAAAATCGTGAATTATGATAGGTTATCAGACCGTTAAGGGTTTATAATTATGTTTACTACTTTATTTTCGTTTATTGTTGTTCTTGGAATACTTATTTTTTTTCATGAACTCGGCCATTTTGTTGTAGCCAGGCTTTTGGGAGTCGGGGTGGATAAATTTTCGCTTGGATTTGGACCAAGACTGTTCGGAAAGAAGATAGGCAGGACAGATTATATTATTTCTGCAATGCCGCTTGGCGGCTATGTTAAGATGGTCGGGGAAGAACCAAATGCAGATATAGCTCCTGAAGACATACCTTTTTCATTTACGCATAAAAATGTTTTTAAAAGGATTTTAATCGTCGCAGCAGGCCCTTTTTTCAATTTTCTTCTCGCTGTTATAATATTTTTTGTAATTTTTCAGAGTTATGGCGCTGGTATATTAAAGCCTGCTATTGGAGACGTTGAAAAGGATTCGCCGGCTTATCAGGCAGGACTGCAAAAAAATGATAAAATAATAGAGATTGACGGGCATGCCATTGAAAGCTGGGAAGAAATGGCAAAAATTATTACCGAATGTAATGGCAAGAGCCTGGCCTTGACTGTTCTTCGGGGAGAATCAATTTTTACCGCAAATGTTATTCCAAAACAAATTTCAGGACAGAGTATATTTGGTGAGGAAATTAAAAGATATGTAATCGGCATTAAATCTTCCGGAGATGTTTTTATAAGAGGCTTGAATCCATTTCAGGCTTTTTCAGAGAGTATTGTTCAGACCTGGAAAATTTCAAAACTAGTTGTAATCAGCATCGTTAAAATGATACAGGGAAATATTCCCGTGAAGAGTATAGGCGGCCCAATAATGATTGCCGAAATGGCAGGTCAGCAGGCCAGAGAAGGAGCCGTCAATTTTGTATTTTTTATAGCTCTTCTAAGTGTTAATCTCGGCATTTTAAACATACTTCCCATACCTGTTTTAGACGGCGGCCATCTGGTTTTCTTTTTTATCGAGGCTGCAACAGGACATCCGGTTAGTATAAGGGTGCGTGAAATTGCTCAGCAGGCAGGTATTTTTATATTGATAGCGCTGATGATTTTTGTTTTTTATAATGATATTTCACGCATATTTT
>CAYYMU010000050.1:5856-10130 GCA_964472445.1 uncultured Desulfobacteraceae bacterium | reverse complement strand
CATTATGCCCAATCGACTCGAAATAGCGCTTAATTCTGATCTTTTTGATGCTGAAGGCGAAGGAATACGCCTTAAGGCTCTGCATTATTTTGGCCTGAAACTTTCACAGGTGCGTGTCATTAATGTTGTTACAATTGATGCTGATTTGACTGCTGATCAGATTAAAACCATTCAGACTGAAGTTTTTACAAATCCTGTAACACAGATATCTTCCTTTGATCCCCTGTTGATAGACTTTGACTGGATTATCTGGGTTGGCTTCAGACCCGGGGTCAGGGATAATCCCGGCAGCACGGCCGTTGAGGCTGTTGAGGATATTCTTGGAATAAAATTTAAACCCGATGAAGCCATTTATACTTCAAAACGGTATTGCCTTAAAGGAAAAGGTCTTACATCTCAGAATGTTGATAAAATAGCCTGTGAACTCCTGGCTAATGACACAATACAGAGATGGAGGATATATTCAGAACATGACTGGGACAGTAAAACCGGAATCGGAATTATTATTCCCAGAGTCGTGCTTGATCATAAGCCCCTTGTCAGGTCTATTCCGATTGACAGTGATGAAACACTGAAAAAAATAAGTGATGAGCGAAATCTGGCTTTAAATTCCAATGACATTCCAATTATAAGGGCATATTTTTTAGACACCAGGGTTCAGGCGGAACGCGCGCTGGTCGGTCTTGCAGAACCCACAGATGTTGAGATTGAATATATTTCCCAGGCAAGAAGCGATCATTGCAATCATAATTCATTTCAGGGACTCTTTCATTATCATGACCTCTCAACAGGTCATACCGAGGTCGTGGATAATATTTTTGATACATGTATCAAGCAGCCTACACTTTTATTAAAGGATAAGAAACCGTGGGTTATATCTGTTCTGTGGGATAATGCCGGTGCAGGACGTTTTGACGATAATCATTATTACGTTATAACCGGAGAAACACACAATTCTCCATCCAACATGGAAGCTTATGGCGGAGCAATAACCGGCATTGTAGGGGTCTATCGCGATCCAATGGGCACCGGAAAAGGCGCAAAACTGATTATGGGCGGTTATGGTTATTGCGTTGGACAGATTGACTATGATGGCGATCTTTGTCCGCATCTTCACCCAAGACGCCTTTTAGACGGAATTATAGAAGGAGTCCGGGATGGTGGTAACAAGAGCGGAATACCAACAACATTCGGCCAGCTTTTCTTTCACCCAGGTTATATGGGTAAAGCCCTGGTTTTTGTTACAGCCGTAGGAATAATGCCGTCAGAGATAAAAGGGGAGCCTGCTGACCAGAAAAAAACATCACCCGGAGATCTGGTAATAATGTGCGGTGGAAGAGTTGGTAAGGACGGGATTCATGGTGTGACAGCAGCTTCTGAGGTTTTTTCTGAAACCACTCCGGCAGGTCATGTTCAGATAGGCGATCCATATACCCAGAAAAAAATGCATGACTTTATATTAGAGGCGCGTGACAGGGATTATATAAAATTTATTACAGATAATGGTGGTGGAGGCCTTTCATCATCTGTTGGTGAATCAGCTCGTTTTTCAAATGGATGCGAGATTGAGCTTGAAAAAGTTCCCTTAAAATATAAAGGGCTTGATCAATGGGAAATATGGATTTCAGAATCCCAGGAGCGTATGACCCTGGCTATAAAACCGGAAGATCTTGACGATTTTCTTGAGCTTTCAGAAAAGCATGCTGTTGAAAGCACCGTTATAGGCAAATATACGGATTCAGGCAAGCTCCATATTAAATATAACGGCAAGACATGCGCTTATATTGATCTTGATTTTTTAAGTTCCGGTTTTCCACAGTGGGAATTTGATGCATACTGGCAGGAGCCTGATAAAAGGGGTCTTTTTGAACCGGTTGTCAGGGAACCTTTAAATTATAAGGCTTTGCTTGCAGATATTTTATCGCGTTCCAATATATGCTCCAAGGAATGGATATCAAGGCAATACGATCACGAAGTTCAGGGAACAAGCGTGATTAAACCTCTTGCAGGCGCCGGGCGGGATGTTAACAGCGATGCGTCAGTTATAAGGCCTGTGCTTGATTCTGAAAAAGGGCTTGCTTTTGCTCAGGCGCTTTTGCCGTTATATTCAAAAATAGATGCATATCACATGACTGCCTGTACTATTGATGAGGCTGTACGAAGGCTGATTTCTGTCGGGGCAGATCTGGACATGATAGGCGGTGTGGATAATTTCTGCTGGCCTGACATTCAGTATCATCCTGAAAATAATCCTGACGGCAGATTCAAGGCTGCACAGCTTGTGCGTTCATGCTCAGCGCTCAGGGATATCTGCCTGGAATATGGGATACCGCTTCTTTCAGGCAAAGACAGCATGTATGTTGACGGTTATCTTGCAGGTAAATATGGTGAGACCCATAAAGTATCTGCTCTTGAAACCCTCCAGTTTTCAACCATATCTGTTATTAATGATATAAACAAATGTATTACAATGGATTCTAAAGTTTCCGGAGATCTTGTTTATATGCTTGGTGAAACGCGAAACGAGCTTGGAGGATCAGAATACTATGAGCATTTTGGTTATACAGGCCTGAATGTTCCAAAGGTTTTTCCCGACAGGTTTGTCCCGGTTTACAGGGCGCTTGGAAAGGCTGTTGAAGAAGAACTTGTTGCCTCTGCTCATGGAATATATTGCGGTGGCCTGGGTGTTCATCTTGCCATGGTTGTCATGGGTGGCAATCTTGGAATGAAAGTGGACCTTGCTTTAGTGCCCTGCCGTGATGTTAATCGTATTGACACCCTTTTGTTTTCAGAATCAGCCGGTCGTTTTATAGTTACAATAAATCCAGACAACAAAGACTCGTTTGAAAATATTTTTAAAGGCCTCGCCTGTTCCTGTATAGGAATTGTAACTGAAAAAACCAGTGATTTGATTATTAATTATTCAGAAAACAAAGGTAAAGTTAAAGACATTCTCTCCATTTCTGTTCAAGATTTGAAAACCGCCTGGAAAAAACCATTCAAGGGGTTGATATGAGTAATGTAAAAGCCCTTGTGCTTACCGGATATGGTTTAAACTGTGATCATGAGACAGCTTATGCTCTTGAGCTGGCAGGCGCTTTGCCTGTCCGTGTGCATATTAATTCTCTTATTAACGGATCTGTAAATCTCAATGATTTCCAGATAATGGTTTTTGTCGGAGGGTTCAGCTGGGGAGACGATCATGGGGCGGGCGTAATTCAGTCAGTTCGTCTTAAGACAAATATAGGCGATAATCTGCTTAAATTTGTTGACAGGGGAAATCTTGTGCTTGGGATATGTAATGGATTCCAGACACTTGTTAATATGGGGCTTTTACCTGGCTTTGAAGGTGATTACAAAACACGATCCATCGCGCTTACATATAATGATTGCGGCAATTTCAGGGATGACTGGGTAAGACTGAAGGTGGATCCTTTATCCCCGTGTGTTTTTACAAAAGGATTTGATTTTCTGGAGTTTCCTGTAAGACATGGAGAAGGAAAGTTTTATTCAGACAAAGTTATAATTGAGAAGTTGTTAAAAAACAAACAGGTAGCTCTCCAGTATGCCACGCCGGAAGGCAAGCTTGCTGAAAGCAGATTTCCATTTAATCCAAACGGGTCGGCAAATGATATTGCCGGCATCTGCGATTCCACCGGCAGGATTTTTGGCCTTATGCCACATCCTGAAGCCTATAATCATCCATCCAACCATCCTGACTGGATATATAACAGAGAAATAATGAAACGCAGCGGCAAAAAACCGGATTTTAAACTGACGACTGGAATACGTTTTTTTAAAAATGGTGTGGATTTTATTGGTGGCAGATAGCTGATTTTCGTCCAAAAAATGGTTATTTTCACCGGTTTTGTCTATATTTAGCCACCCTGGTTAAATAGTCCTTCGGAATTTAACAGGGCATGCAGACTCATCCCAGTACGATTGTTACGACCTACGGGGTCGTCGTAGACAGGCACATAGCAACAACCGTTTGATCAGTTAACTACTCGACCACTCGACGAGGCCTGAAGCAGTAGATGGCGCAGAATTTGCATGAATAAACTTTAAATAATATTTTAAGAGACTTTATGCGGCTTTGTAATAAACAATCCGGTTTTACACTCATTGAACTGATGGTTATCATTGCTATAATGGCGGTTTCTGCGGGCATTGCTATCCCAAACTTTTTGTCTTACATGCCCAAACACCGCTTAAACGGAGCAGCCAGGCAGGTAATGGGAGATTTAATGGCGGCCAGGATGAAGGCTGTTAAA
>CAYYMU010000050.1:0-5756 GCA_964472445.1 uncultured Desulfobacteraceae bacterium | reverse complement strand
CTGATGCTCATTCAGTTGAGTTGAAAACGATCATTGCGGACATTGAGGAGTGAACCTATTGTATTATTTGCCTGAAAATAAAGAAAGCGGGTTTACGCTTGTTGAAATGCTGATTGCCATGACAATAGGCCTGATTATCCTGACGGCATTATCAAGCACTTTCCTCATGCAGCGCAAAATCTATGACGTTCAGGAACAGATCGTCGAGATGGTGCAGACAGCAAGAGCTGCCATGGATATGATGACCAGAGAGATCAGGATGGCGGGGTATGATCCTACAGGCACGATGCAAAGATCTGATCCAACAAGCACAGATTTCGTTGGTATTCCATATAATGCCAGTCAACTGCAGGTAGTCGCAGATTTGAATGATGATGGGGAAACTGACGGCTCAAATGAAAATATAATATATACATATTATGATGAGACTTCTGCGTATCCTTATCAGATCAAGAGAAAAACCGGCAATGGGCATTTTCAGCCGTTTGCCGAAAACATTCAATCATTTACCTTTGTTTACCTGGAAGATGATGGTGTGACGGAAGTAACTACATCTGCCGAAAATGACGATATCCGACAGATAAGGATTACAATAACCGCCAGGACAACTAAAGCAGATGGTGATTATTCTGCAAATGGCGGATACAGGACACACACTTTAACCTCTTTTATAACGCCAAGAAATCTTGGTTTGCAACAAGAGTAGGTTACTCGTTACTGGTTGCTCGTTTGCTCGTTCCCATGCTCCAGCGTGGGAATGCATAAGATCTCAACAAAGGCTTTTAAATGTCAGACATGTTTTTAATATATAAAAATGAAAAAGGAATGGTTCTTCCTCTTGGGCTTATGTTTTTAGCTATTATAACGCTTCTGGGAACCACTGCGGTTATATTAACAACAACAGATCTTAAAATCGGCAGCAATTACAGGGCCAGCGAACAGGCATTCTATGATGCTGACGCCGGTGTACAGTACGTACTGAAGAAACTGGCCGTCGATTTGGACGATTCTGATTCCACTACTGTCGATTTGACGGCGGATCCGGAGGAGCCTATCTCTTTGACTTATACCACACCAAGCGGATTTTCTTTCACCGTTCCAACTGAGTTAACACCACTGGGAAGCGACCAGTACAGTTTTTCGGTAACGGGGCATGTACCCAATAATTCTTCAGAGGCGACCATTGAGGTTGTTTTCTCCGCAGAGCCTAAGAGCGTTTTTGAATATGGCCTCTTCGCCGATGGATTGCTTGACCTCAAGGCGGGCGCTGAGCTTTACAGTTATGACTCCAGTGTTACCCCCGACCCCGACCCGGCAACCTTTCCCGGCGCATCCACTGGAGAAGCTGACATAGGCAGCAATACAAAGGTCATCACCAAGATGGATACCTACGTCGACGGCGATCTCGCCCTGGGGGCAGATGACTCCGATCCTCCCGTTAATGCCGAATGGACAGAAACAGAAGAGACGACCAAAGCTACCATCAACGGCGAAGCCGGAACAACAGTAGGACGTGTCGATCCCGATCCCCTGGGGGCAAACGATCCAACATCCGAACTTTACGATAAGTTCATTGACATTGTTACCACAAATAATAACGCTACAGATAAGATGGGTGCTGCCTGTCCCCTTGCGGGGGCTACAGACATAAACCTCAGCAGCGGGGAAACTATAACACTGACGGCGGGCGATTATTACATCACAAGCATTATACTGAAGAATGCGTCAATTCTTGAGATAGACGCAACTAACGGACCGGTCAATATCTACCTCAACGGAATTGTCGACGCGGAAGACGGTGAGCTTGAAGCAAAAAACGGCTCTGCCATAAACAACTTGTCCGACCCGACCGACTTTTCAATCTTCTCAAATTCCTCTCAGGATATTGTCTTCAAGCACGCCAGTGCTTTCAAGGGAACGATCTATGCTCCCAACGCAGACGTACAGTTGAATAATTCAGCCGGTGTTTACGGTCTGATCTGGGGGAAAACGGTAGGGATTAATAATGGCGGGGGTTTTTACTTTGACGAAGCCATAAAGGATAAATTTTTATCCCCGACTGATTATACAGTGGAACTTGATTCGTGGAAGGATGAATCTATAGATTAAAGGATTTTAAATAGACTTGTACGCAGATTCTGGTGAACTTTTATTTCTTCCACCATTCTTCAGGCATCTTTCCATTGTTCTTTTTTGTCAGCTCAGCAGTAAGGGCGTACATCTCCTCGGAAATTTTTTTCGCATCCTTCCTTGCTATTTCCCTGCCTATTGAATCCTTATTTTTATCAGCTTCTCGGACTCTTCCCAGGGCTTCTTTCATTCGAGCTTCCAGTTGCGACTTTTTTTCTTTATAGTATTCCACATCTACTGTTTCATGTTTTTCTTTCTTTTCTGTTGTTGTAATGCCGGATTTTCCGTTGGTTTTACTTTTTGGGTCAACACTGTCTTGTTTAGAGTCTATTTCTTCTTTACAGGTTATGTCTGATTTTCTTATTGCTTTGACGGAATCCTTTATAATCCCAACTATGCCACCATAGTGATAAAACTTTATTTGCAGTCCTTCCTCCCAATAGTGGTTAGTTATAAATTCAGAGCCGTTTTTTAACTCAATAAGATAAGAGGAAAAACAGATAGTGGGAAATATGAAAAAGGTAATTATTACGATTGCCTGAATAAATTTTTTCATAAGATCCTCATTTCAAGGCTAATCCTTGTTATATCCCATGAGTTCGTAAATTTTCATGTTACCGAGTGTTTTACCTGTATCGCGCAGTTGCAGGTGTGACCGTGCAGCATGACTTGTTTTCTCAGTGATTAAAATACTGTTTGGGATGGATTTGGTAAAAGACTGAAGCTTAAATACATCATTTACAGAATCACCAATCACTGTGTAATCCATCTTCATCTCAAAACCAAAGTTGCCTACAACCACTTCACCTGTATGAACACTTATGCCTATATTTACAGGAGAGTTAAATTCTTTGTCAAAATAGTCATTTACAGACGCAATAGAGTTTTGCATTTCAAGCGCTGCGCGCAAAGCATTATCTGCATCCATAATACTTGAAACAGGCGCTCCGAAAAGCGCCAGAAACCCATCCCCCAGATATTTGTCAACAATGCCGTGATTTTTAATCACTATTTTTCCCATAACAGAAAAGAAATAATTAAGCAGCGAGACTGTTTTTTGAGATCCGATTTTTACAGCAAGACCTGAAAATTCTCTGATATCAACATTCAGCATAGTGACAGTCTTTACCTCTTCAAGCATTTCATTTTCTGTTTCCGGATTGTGGATTATTTTGTCTACAATCTGTTTGGGTACAAATTTCTGAAACACATTCCTTATGCCCCGCTCATGTTCAGCCATTGAGACGGTTTCCTTATAAAGGCGTGCGTTTTCAATAGCAATGCTTACAGATGATGCTATGGCCTTAAGAAGGTCTTTATCATATGAGTCAAAGTCGCAATTAATTTTATTGAGGACCTCAAGAATTCCTATAACCTTTCCCTGAGAAATCATTGGGACACACAGTGCCGATAATGTGTCAAATCCTGTAGCCTGATCTATTTCAGGATAGAAATGAGGTGAGTTCTGCACATCATTTACGATAATAGATTCTCCACGTGAGGCTGCATAACTGGCAATTCCCCGTCCCATTTGAACCCGAAACTTTTTTAGATTTTTCATAGATTCAAGTTTAATATTAAATGCAACAGCAAACTCAAGTTCGTTTTCTTTTAAAAGATACAAAGAACCTGCTTCAACATTCATGATTACCTGAATCATATCCATTGTATGTTTAAGCACATGTTTCATATCAAAAGTGGATGAAGCAAGGGCGCTTCCAATTTGTTTGATCAAATCCAGCTCATTATTGCGTTTAATAACAGATTCGGACAACCTGTTGCATTCTATGGCTATAGAAAGTGTATTTGCTATCCATTCTATAAGGCCCTTAGCATCATAAAATGCATCTGATTTATGCGCGGTTAAAACGAGTGTCCCGTTTACAACCCCATTCATTTTTAATGGAACAAGAATACATGACATATGCCCGTGCCCGTTATTAGCAAGGAGTTTTTTTTCAATCTCCATGGAAAGCAGGCTGGTGTCATCTACAATAAGTGTGCTCCCCTGTTTCAGAACCTTGTCGATAATACTGCCTTGCTGGTAATTATAAGAAGTTTCTTTAAGAATATCTGTTGTTTCATTGGCTAATAACTCAATGATCTTTATCTGATCAGCAATGGTTTCATTTTTTGTTATCACCATTGCAAGGTTAAACGTGACAACAGCTTGAAATTCAGCTATAATGGCATGTAGAAGTTCGCTGTCTCTGAAACTTGAGTTTATTATATTATATATCTTATTGATTGTTTTCAGAGAAAGCATCGCCTTTTTATTTTCTTTTAAAAGACTGATATTTTCATATGTAAAAGCAGCATTACTCAAAAATGGCGTTAAAATCCCCACAGCATCGTTTGTATAAATTTTATCATCATCTTTACGCGAAATCGTTAGAACTCCTATAATATTTTTACTGGTCTTGATTGGCAGGCAGGCAAATGATTTGGTAGCATATTGAGGACGGTTTATTGTTCCGAATCTGCGGTCTTTTTCAATATCTTCAACCACAACAGGCGATTTGTTGATTACAGCATATTTGGCTATACTTGTTTTAAAATCTACTTTGTCACCTGTTTTTATGTATTCGCCGGTTCCAAAGCTCGCTTTTATAATAAACGAATCCTGGGCACGATCCAGAATCATTATTGAGCCTACATCTGAATCGGTTAACAAAAGAGCACGTTCCAGAGTTATATAAAGTATTTCATCCGGATCAAATGTCACATAGCAAAGTTCAGAAAGTTCTTTCAGTACTGAGATTTCAGAAGATTTTTTTTGAAGTTGCTGCAGGGTCTCAGCAAATTTATTTTCGATAGAATTAAAGGATTGAACAATATTATTGATTTCATCATCATCGGGCTGACTTTTGTTTCCAAAGCTTGCGATACTTTTTTTAGAAATATCCCTGGATATATTCTCTATGTTGTTAAACACTTTTCTGAGCATGGTATATCCTGAAACCGAAAAAATCAGAAGGCCCAGAAGAAACATCAGGATATATTCATTGTTCATGAGGTTATATATGATCGCAAATGTAACAAATCCAATCACAGGGAAAAGAAAGAACAGTCCAAATATTATAGTAAGTTTATAATGAAGATTTTTATTTTTAAATGAGTTGTTCATAGACAATTTATTGAGTTTCATTTTATATTCCTTGTATTATAAAGCAGCAAAAATTTGATGGCGTCGTAAAAAGCTAAGTTATGCAGGTTTGCGGCACTGCAGACAAAAATAACTTTTAAGCATATCAAAAATTATGTTTCAATGTCATTAACTTGAACAATTTTATTATTGATAACCACGAAGAATTCTTTTCTTTATCTTCGATTGCTTCGTGTTCTTCGTGGTAAAAATATCGCAGTACGTTCCATATAACATTTCCAAGTTGATTTTGCTGAGTTATGATTTAGTTGTTTGAAAGTCGAATTCATAAGGTGTTAGGGGGGAATGGCCAAGTCTCAGTTTATATGGAAGCCGAAAAGCCTTTAATTGTTATTATTCCAACCAAAAAATAGAAAACTATCACTTATAGAAAGAAAAAACAAGTTAAATCAGCTTTTTTGGCTTGCTCAGGGTAACATGCATAAAAAGTTTCAGATCTCTATTTTTTGCAAAACCATTG
>CAYYMU010000049.1:0-12982 GCA_964472445.1 uncultured Desulfobacteraceae bacterium | reverse complement strand
GTATAGCATAAAAATAACATTAATGCGAACTTTTAAATTTTACATTGTACTAGCACCTGAAAACTATAATTCACGCAGAATTCAATCGCCGTATTGATCAATTTTTGAATAGCTGTAAGCCCTTCTTCCATATTTTGTTTTCCTTACTTTAAAAGAATTGAAACCGATTTTCGTAAAAGTCCAAGCGATCACCAGTATTTTTACAACCAGCTTAAAACGTAAGAGCCGCTTGCGGCCGCACTCAACCTATAAACTCACGGCTGGTTCAGATAATTTTATCTTATGTGAAAGTTCCGACATCCTGATAATCATGAAAAATTGTATTTCTGTCAATGCCCCTGCAATAACGTGGTGAAGAGCGCCAGAAGAATTTGTCCTGACTTTTCTTGAGCAACTTATAATGTGAAGAACATTATATATTAAACCAAGTAAAGCATAATCTACTATAATAACACAATAAAAATATATTATCTCCTTGATATAAAATAACCTCCGGGAATACAGGGGACATCTTTACATTATAAGCTGCTAATGGATGTAGTGATGGAGAGACAAAACAAGGGCCAGATCCATAATGGTGGCGACTCATTGGAATAACAATAAATTAAATTGGCTTGTATATTTATTTGTATACTGCTATAAATCAATTTCAATTTGTTTTATGAACCTCAAACAGGAGGATCATGTGGCCAGGAATTATAAAAAAATAAAGCCTGTTTTTTCAGTCATATGAAAGATGGGGCTTTTTGCTTATACATGCTTGGAACTGAACCTCAATAGCAAGCGAATACAAAAAACATCAAACCTCAACTCCTGAAGCAGTTCATGGAAGCCGTTAAGCAGGGCAGCTTCAATATAAAACTCATTCCAAATAAGGGCTAAACCTCAAAATTTTAATCTGGACAAGAGCGATGTATTCTCAAAAAATGTCGGAAATACTGCTAAACGCTATTTTGAATTTGTTTGCCATACAGGCTTGCATGCTTGGGCCATCGTCCAGGGCCAAAACACGTACCATCCTCGAAAACTATCTGAGCGATCATTTACGCATTGCACGAATAGAAACATACCTCCAATTATTTGATACGGCTCTTGATCTTCACGACGATAGTGATGAGGCCACACTAATGGAGCGTTTAAGGGACGTCGTAGCCAAATTGAAATCCGTGCTGCCACGCGTTGAGCAATACGTTTTTTTGTCACGCTACCTGCAATTAGTGGCCAGAGTGGCTGATGAACATGTCCCGATGGAAGTGGTCGAGGTTGTTGCGCAAGGCCTGGCCATAGAAAAAAAAGATCTCGAGGAATTTCGCATCTTTTGCAAGAATCCTTTTGACGCGTTGCAGTTGTCTGACAATTTTCTTGTCCATGCTCCCGGTTTGCCCTGCAAGGCTCCGCCTTGTCGCGGATTGATGAGGGAGGAGTTCAAGGCGAGGTTCGCAGTATTACGAATAAAGGATGTGGATTCCTTTTTTATCATATCAGGGGATGTTGACGCCATGACCCTGGATTCCATGCCCCTGAAGCCCGGTGAGCCGCATCTTTTACAACCAGGCTCCATACTCAGAGATGCCCATGGGGTACGTATTTACCACTCGGAGATCCAGGCGGTGTTCCTCAGTGATGGCCATGTGGCCTCCAGACTTGTATTCTGCGGAAAGGATTTGAATTTTCGTTATCCCGGCAGTGAAAACGGTCTGCATAACTTCAGTTTTTGCGAAAGCGGCGGCAACCTTGTAGGGGTAATGGGTGTAAGCGGGGCAGGCAAGTCCACCCTTCTTGGCATCCTGAACGGTCAGAGTTCGCCTGATTCAGGCAGCTTGCTTGTCAACGGCCTGGACCTGCACCACGAGACCGAAAGGCTTGAGGGAGTAATTGGTTATGTGCCTCAAGACGACCTCCTTTTCGAGGACCTGACGGTCTTTGATAACCTTTATTACAACGCCTCGCTTTGCCTGGCCAACTTGTCTCATGATGAGCGTGTGCGCCGCGTGGACGCAATTCTAGACGAACTGCACCAGCTTGACATTCGTAACCTTAAAGTGGGTTCTCCGCTTGAGAAGACCATAAGCGGCGGCCAGCGCAAGCGTCTGAACATTGCCCTTGAATTAATTCGTGAACCTTCCATCCTTTTTGTGGATGAGCCCACTTCGGGATTGTCCTCTTCAGATTCTGAAAACGTCATGGTTCTGCTCAAGGCTCAGGCGGCCAAAGGCAAGCTGGTAATTGTGGTTATTCATCAACCATCCTCGCGTATCTACAAAATGTTCGACACCCTTTGGATTCTGGACAAGGGCGGCCGTCCCATCTATGCCGGCAATCCACTGGATGCCATAGTATATTTTCGTACGGCGGTTCATCAGGCTGGCATGGAGGAATATGCCTGCCCACATTGCGGAAATGTCAACCCGGAACAACTCTTTGAGATCATTGAGGCCAGGGCGATTGACGATATCGGCAATTATACACGAGAGCGTCTTGTTTCGCCCCAGCAATGGCACAGTCGCTACCTTGATCATCGTTCAAAAAAAAATGATCAACTGGTGGACATGGATAACCAGGCTCAGGGAGTGGAACGCAGACTTTGGCGGCCTGGTCGGTTCGGTCAACTGTCGATTTTTTTCATGCGCAACCTGAAGGGACGCCTGGCAAATCGACAGTATTTGCTTGTCAACCTTATCGAGCCTCCGCTTTTGGCCTTTCTGGCGGCTCTCATTTCACACGGCTCCTGGGGCGGCGAGTACGCGTTCATGGAAAATCTTAATCTCAGCACCTACTTTTTTATCAGCGTAATCGTTGCATTGTTCCTGGGTATGAGTGTCAGCGCCGAGGAAATAAATCGTGACCTCAAGATTTTGAAACGCGAACGATTTCTGAATCTGAGCTGGCCCTGTTATATTGCCTCCAAGGTGTTTTATCTGGCCATTGTCGCTGCTATTCAGATGGCGTTATATACCCTAGCCGGCAACCCGGTGTTGGAAATTCCTGATATGTTCTGGTCTATGTGGGTTGTACTTTTTTCATGCTCTGTGTTTTCATGCGTTCTGGGATTGAATATTTCGGCCTCGTTCAGGTCGGCGGTAACCATTTACATCCTCATTCCATTACTCCTGGTGCCCCAGATGATGCTGGGTGGATCTGCGATTTCCTATGATGATGTTATCCATAAACAGGCCGGGAATCGGAATACGCCTTTGGCCGCGAATATAATGCCTTCGCGCTGGGGATACGAAGCTCTGGTGGTGGATCAATATGTCTCGAACCGTTTCATGAGGCGATTTCTGGATGATGACTGCACAGCCAGACAGAACAGTTACCTGACGGATATACATATTCCGGAAATGCGTTCTCTTGCCGATTTCCAGTTTCTGGAATCGGAAGTTTCTGACAGGGAGGCCAAATCGGCCCAAAAGCTGGCCGCGTTGAGAAACGAAGTTAGCATGCTGGAGCGGATCAGCGGGGTTGCCTTTGACATGGATCCCACTGTCTTTAACCCTGAGAACTACACCATCCAGACGCGCAATCGAGTCAAGGAATACATGAATCATGTCGGAGATATTTTCAGGCAACGGCGCAAAGATGCCTCGCAACGCAAAAGGGACAAGGAACAGGGCCTGCGCGCCGAGTTGGGCAGGCAAGGATTTAATACGTTTAAACGCGAGAATTTCAACAAGGATATTGCCACACTCGTGTTGAACAAGCACACCCTTGAGAATGTTCGAATTTCAGGGGACAGGCTGGTCCAGGTGGTCGGACCCATTTGCCAGAAGCCCGAATCCAAATGGGGTGAGGCTCATTTCCTCGCGGCCCAAAAACGGCTCGGTTCCTGGACAATAGATACGGCGATCTTTAATGTGGCCGTGCTTTGGTGCATGTCTGCTTTGTTTTACATTGCCCTGTATTTTTCACTTTTTCCGAGGCTCTTGCATATCGGAGCAGCCATCGGTAAACGGCTCCGCAAGAACAATAATAGTTGATGTCCGCACTCGATCATTAACGCTTTTTCTGGAGTTTACGGACGAATGTGAGAGAAGCGGTTTTTTGTATAACATAATGAAGAATTAAAGGAGTAAAAATATGATTATTCGCAGAGTTATTTTAATGTTAGTCGTTTTATTTTTGGCCCTACCCGGGGCAGTGCAGGCAGGAGAGCAGGATCTTCAAAAGGCAGCCGGGGTTTTTTCGGATGTTTACGGTCAGGGCAATGTTGTTGAAATGATGAACAATGTCAAGCTGTTGAAGGATGCAGGCCTTTCCTACCAGAAAAGCCTGGCCATACCGCTTGAGGAAGTTATTGACTGCAAGGACCAGGAAGGATTGCGCGTTCTTTATGGGATGTACGCCTTTGACGCAAACTACGCCATGGTATTCGGAAAGAGGAAAGAATTTCTGGAAACCTTAGAGGTCATTAACTCCCAGATGCAGGATCGTTTGGATGTTCGCGTCAAGCTACAGATTACACACATAAAACCGGAATTGCTGAAGGATTTGCTTGAATATCCCGAAAATGTGGAGAAGCGTGAGGCCTGGTTCAAAAACGTTCAGGCCAACATGGACGCCATGTTCAAGCAGGCTGCCGGTGATCCTGAAGTAATGGATGTGCTTATAGATGTAATTTATGGCACCGTAATTCAAGGTCTTTACGTTGCGTGCGAACTGGCCTTGAATAACGAATCCGGCGACAAGATGATTGCCCTGTTCAATGCCCAGGCCCAGCGTGTGGAAAAATTTGATGTCTTACTTAATACATTCAAGGACCCGGAATTGATTAAAATGGTGAAGCTTGTGGAGAGGGATCCATTGATGGATGACATTAAGGATCTAATCAAAAGTAAAAAGGGCAGGCTCAACCGCCAGGACGTTGAGAAAATTCTCGCAGGTGTAAAGTCTGTAAGAAATTCTTTTGCCAAAAAGTGCAGGTAACTATAATTTTCAGAGGGGGGGGGGGCGATTAAACGCCCCCTTTTTTAGGTTGCTGTGAAAAATGAAAAAATCACACGTAGGCAAAAGAACGTATCTCGTATGCTTAGAGAGAAGAAAAAGCTTGAAAAGGATAGGTTTAAAAAGTATAAAAAGAGAAAGTAAAAGCCAAAGGAAAAGGTTACCTTGTAAGAGCATATGCGCCCTGAACAAATATTAGACAGAGCATTGTGGTTGTTGGAAGGAAAGGAGAGGAGATTTTATGAAGTTAAATGTAAAGAACGAAGAAAAAGGGACACTGGTATCCGTCACGGGCAGAATGGATGCTGTTTCATCGCCCGAGTTCGAAAAAGAACTGGGCAGGTTAATCGATGAGGGAAATGTAAATTTCATTATCGATTTAACTGAACTCGACTATATAAGCAGTTCCGGTCTCAGGAGTGTTCTGATAACGGCTAAGAAACTCAAAGGGAAAAATGGGCGGATACTGCTCGCTTCTCTCCAGCCCGTCGTAAAGGAAGTCTTTGAGATTTCGGGATTCAGTACCATTATTCCTATTTATGAATCTGTGGAAGACGCAATGGCGGCTCTGTGATTCGCGGGGAAGATTTCCCGGCTTTTATCACAATGGCATTAATCGTATAATTATATAATCTAACTGTGGATGTATTTTATGAAATCTTTAAAGCTTTCAGCCCTTATTGAAAATCTTGATCAGTTCATATCTTTTGTCCATAAATGCTCCGTAGAATGCGGCTTTGAGGGCAAAAAAGTAATGGAAATAGAGCTTGCCGTAGAAGAGGCTCTGGTTAATGTATTCAATTACGCCT
This sequence comes from uncultured Desulfobacteraceae bacterium, assembly GCA_964472445.1. Taxonomy (GTDB): domain Bacteria; phylum Desulfobacterota; class Desulfobacteria; order Desulfobacterales; family ETH-SRB1; genus CAYYMU01. The sequence goes on along the minus strand of CAYYMU010000049.1, from coordinate 7,232 downwards.
ATCCCGGTGGAGAGGGGCAGGTGGAAATGCGATGCGCCCTGGAGGAGGGCAAAAAATTCGTAATAGAGATACGTGACAAGGGCATACCCTTTGACAGCCTTTCCCGTCCCGATCCCGATACAACAGCCGATATTGAAAACAGAGAAATAGGGGGGCTGGGAATCTTCTTTATTTTGAAAGTGGCGGATGAAGTGCGATACGGTCGCAATGATGACACGAACGTTTTCACTATCGTGTTTCTGGTCTAAGGTGTGTTTAGTGGGAATACTTTTGATTAAAGCAATCCGTGTAATCTGCGAAATCTGTGAATTCTGAATTATGCTAAACACAAAAATAAAAAAATACTGTAAATTTATAGTCTCTGCCGCACTCTTTCTGATTATTATATGTGTGTCACCCGCCAGGAGTGATGCCCTGAAAAAGGTATCATTCATACCTCAATGGGTCCCCCAGGCCCAGTTCGCAGGGTACTATATCGGACTTGAAAAGGGTATCTACAGGAAACACGGAATAGATTTCACCATAATTACCGGAGGGCCGGACTATCCGCCATCAGAGCTTCTTACAGATGGGCGTGCGGATTTTGCTTCGCTTTGGCTATCTACTGGAATTCAGATGCGAGCGAGAGGAGAGAAGATCCTCAACATTGCCCAGATAATGCAGAGATCGGCATTGATGCTTGTGGCTAAAAAGGCGAGTGGTATTGAAAAGCCCCGGGACATAAACGGCAGAAAGGTCGGGTTATGGGGTGCTGTATATCAGATTCAGCCCCGGGCATTTTTGAGAAAATACGATCTTGCGGTGCAGATTATTCCCCAGTCCTTTTCCGTCAATCTCTTCCTTAGAGACGGTGTCGATGTGGCCTCGGCAATGTGGTACAACGAATATCATACGATTCTGAACTGCGGTATCGATCCGGGCGAGTTGACCACATTTTTCTTCCATGAACATGGTCTCAATTTTCCTGAAGACGGTATTTATGTGCTTGAAGAGACGTACAGGAAAGATCCGGAGCTGTGTGCGGCTTTTGTGCTGGCTTCTATCGAGGGGTGGCGTTATGCCTTTGATCATCCCGATGAAGCATTGGCTGTTACTATGAGGAACCTCAAAAAGGAACATATTCCCACGACTCTGGTTCATCAGAAATGGATGCTGGAAAGGATGAAAGATTTAATTTTGTCAGAAAAGGGTGAGGATGCCGGCATGGGAAAACTCCTGCTTGAGGATTATAACCGCGTTGCGCAAGGTCTGAAGGACATGAGGCTCATAGACTCGGTTCCCGGTTTTAACTCTTTTTATAAGGTGATCAGAAACAACGATGAAAAATAGGGGATTGGCCTTCAAACTTATACTGCTCATATTGAGCAGTGTCACACTGATTTTTCTGGTGATTTTCGGCTACAACTACATGTATTCCAGAAAAATCATCATCGAAAATGTCGAAAAAAATGCAATGAACCTCGCTAAGGCGACGGTGAATCAGATCGACGTCGTCCTCAGTTCCATCGAAAAAGTCCCCGAAAATCTGACCTATGTACTTGAAAGATCACTCTGTGCCGGCGAGGAGCTCAACAATCTTTTAAAATATACTGTGCAAAAGAATACGGAAATTTACGGGTCGGCCGTTGCCTTTGAACCCCGGGCATATGACGGCGAAAAAGAACGATATGCCCCCTATTTTTATAAAAGTGGTGGTGAGATAAAATATTCTGATCTTGGTGCAGCATCATACCAGTACTTCTTCCAGGACTGGTATCAGATTCCGAAAGAGCTGAACCAGCCTGTCTGGACCGAACCTTATTTCGATGAAGGGGGCGGCAACATAATCATGTCCACCTATTCCGTACCCTTTTACAGGACGATGGCAGGGAAGAAGGGTATTGCAGGGATCATTACGTCCGATATTTCACTCTCGTGGCTTCAGGAAATAGTCGCTTCAATCAAGATAGCTGAAACAGGGTACGGGTTTCTCATATCCCAGAACGGGACCTTTGTCACCCATCCCAAAGAAGACCTCGTCATGAACGAGACTATTTTCAGCCAGGCAGAGGCGCTGGGAAATGAGGAATTGAGGAGAATCGGAAGGAAGATGATTAATGGGGAATCGGGCTTTGTTCCTTTCCGCAGCATTCTGACGGGGAAACTGTGCTGGATGGTTTATGCACCGCTGTCCTCCAGCAAATGGTCTTTAGCTGTCCTCTTTCCGCAGGACGAACTAATGGCCGATGTGGTGCGCCTCAATAAAATTATGATAACACTCGGCCTGATCGGTTTTGCATTTCTCCTTGTCGTTATCGTCTTTATTGCCAGATCGATAACAAGGCCGCTGAGTTCACTTGCCGGTGCAGCCGAAGATATTGCGCAGGGAAACCTCGATGCTGCGATTCCCGAGATCAAAACGGGGGATGAGGTGGGGAAACTCGCCCAGTCCTTCGATTACATGACAAAATCATTGAAACAATATATTGCCGATTTGACGGAAACGACAGCCGCAAAAGAGAGGATAGAGAGCGAGTTACAGATAGCACATGACATCCAGATGGGAATTCTGCCAAAGATCTTTCCCGCCTTTCCCGATATGCCAGAATTCGATCTCTATGCCACACTTGAACCGGCCAGGGAAGTGGGAGGAGATCTCTTCGACTTCTTTTTCCTCGACGATGAGCATCTCTGTTTTAACGTGGGTGATGTTTCGGGAAAGGGCGTGCCTGCATCTCTATTCATGGCCATTACCAAAACGCTGATAAAGACGAGGGCCGCCAAAGACATGCCGTCAGAGGTTGTCTTGAACCTGGTCAACCAGGACCTTTCCGAGGACAATCCGTCGCTTCTTTTTGTAACGCTCTTTCTCGGGATTATCAATATCAAGGACGGAACAGTGGAATACTGCAATGGCGGCCACAATCCACCCTATATTATTCGCACAAGCGGAAAAATCGAAGCGGTTGAAACAACAAACGGGATAGCCCTGGGTGTGATGGAAGGTTTTTCCTTCCAGTCCAAGCGGTTCGTTTTAAACAAAGGGGATGTCATATTTATCTATTCCGATGGTGTTACCGAGGCCATGAACAGCAAGTTTGAGCTTTTTTCCGAAGAAAGACTGGAGGCAGAACTGTACAGACTCAAGGGCCTCCCCGTTGGTGATATCATAGCAGGCGTCATGGAAAAAATCCGCGAGTTCTCGCAGGGCGAACCCCAGACGGACGACATCACTATGATGGCTATCCAATATAACGGGAGCGATGAAGCACCCAATATCGTTGTGACACCATGTCCCGAAAACCTTCCAATCTGATATACGTAATTTATGATAGAGGAATCGGCCATGGAACTGTATCAAAATAGATAAGAGATAAAAGGAAATTTCAAGACAAGGAAGATAAAATTGAAGGCCGGTTCTTTTATGTCAACATGCCTCGATTTTGTTTTTGGTGATCCCACCGGGAATCGAACCCGGGTTACCGGCGTGAGAGGCCGACGTCCTGACCGCTAGACGATGGGACCACTTGGTTAAAATTTGTTTTGGTGCAATAAATATTCAAGCAGGGTTCGTTTGTCAAATGTTATTTTAAATACCGCCTCAGGCATTCGGCTTTTTCCCCTTTCTGAATCCAAAAATAAAATAGATGATAAAGCCGATAAAAGGTATTAATGCTATAAATCCCCACATGGCCTTCTTGCCTATTGTGCTGAAATCCTTTAATAAAACATCTACCATTGCCAAAATGGTCATTAAGAAAAACGGTATACTTATTCCAATAAACATAATAGTTGTTTTCAAAACTGATTTTAACCTTTCAAAAGCCTGGCGATTTTTAGAATAATATTTGCGTAGTATTTGCTCCTATTATAATGTAGCAGTATCTTATAAGCTTTTTTGTTGTCTGTTTTTTTTTGCCACCCATGGTTTTTCAGGTAGTTTGCAATACTTGCTATTGCATCAGCATGGTTAAAAAGATCTATACAACCATCGCTATCCCCGTCTTTTGCGAGTATGAGTATATTGCTGGGCATAAATTGAGCAATTCCCATTGCTCCTGCATAAGATCCATAAACAGTTAACGGGTTAATGTTTTCTTTATTTGTATGTCTGAGAAAAGCCTTTAGCTCTGAATATGCCCATTTTGCTTTTTTATCTGCTTTTTTATCAAATTCTTTTTTTGTAAGTGGAGATGAATTTGAGATTTTGCGCCATAACATGCTTTTCATGTCTGCATCTTTCAGAGAAGCCATGGTTGAAAGTGTATTTAATACAGACCTTCTTCCGAGAAAGGTTCCGAGTCTGGTTTCAACCAGTATTATGGCAGCAATTATTTCTTTATCAACGCTGTAAGCCTTTTCGGTTTTTTCAAAATAAACCCTGTGTTTTTCAAGATATTTTTTTGTTTTTTTAATAGACCTTTTTGATGCAAACTGATCGTAATTTAATTTTCCTTCACTATGCTTAAAAAAAAGAGAAATTCCTGATGCATCAAAATCAATTTTCGGGCTTTTATAGATGGTATTGATTCTGTCCTTATTAAAACCATCGTGTATAAGCCTTTCTTGCAGCGCATTAAAATACCGGCTTTTCTTATTTTCCTTTGCCGGAGTCTGAACAGGCAGGAAAAGGTTTAAAGCAACAAGGCAAATAATAAACAAGTATATTCTGCGAGTTGTTTTAATAAGCAAAATCAATTTTCAACCTTAGGATGTTGTTAAGTTTTTAAGGGAACCATCTTCTGTTTCCGTTTTGTAAATGTTGTTAGCTGCCTGTATCCGGCTGAAATCAACAAAGGCAATACTTTGTCATAGTGCTGTCCAATACTTTCCGGTTTATGAGAATCTGATCCAATAGTGATATTGATTCCGAGTTTATAACATTCTCTGATAATTGCCGGAGATGGAAAGACTTCATTGACAGGATATTCATATCCGCTTGTATTTATTTCAACAGCCAGATTTTTCTTTTTTATTTTTAATAATATCTTATGAAACACTTTATCAAAGGATGCTGATGGTTTCCAGCCAAACTTTTTTATAAGGTCAATATGGCATATTACATCAAAATAGTTATAATCAAGCATTTTCTCAAGCTGTGAAAAATAAAGGCCGTAGACATAATCAATATCCAGATTGCCTTTTTTCCAGTCGGATTTACTGGTAACTATATCCATGTCTCCGAGAAAGTGCAAGGAACTTCCTATCATATCAAATGAATATGTATCCACAATAGTTTGAAAAAAATCAGTATATTCCGGGACGAAATCCAGCTCAAGCCCGGCCTTAACTTTAATTTTACCTCTGTATTTATGTTTTAATTGTTGAACGGCCTGGAAATAGAGGGGAACTTCTTTCGGGGTCATTGAAAGCCTTTTCCCATAATCATGCATTGTAAGGTGATCCAGAAAGCACATTTCCTTTAAACCCATAGTAATTGCTTGTCGTATATAAGCTTCCATGGGGCCTCTGGCATGGTTGCAGAGTTGAGTATGAACATGGTAGTCAATCATTTTTTTATTATGTCCTGAGCATTTCTTGATTGAATTAAAATGACATGCTATATGTTAAACTGTCAAACAATAATAATTCTCTATGTATTTCTGAGGTTAACATTTTCGCCTTCCTTGCCTGACGAAAAAATGTCACGTTCTGCAAAGGTTTCGCTTTTGCAAGAGTACAGCAATAAGACATTTTTTAAAGGTAGTTATTAATGATTTTGTGAGGTCAATGAAAAAAAATATAAAAACAGTTTTTTGCTGTCAGTCATGTGGATATCAGGCCCCTAAATGGATGGGTAAATGCCCCGACTGCGGACAGTGGCAAACTTTTATTGAAGAGACCCAGGCCAGGGAGATTCCCTGCGCCGGCAAACCTCATCCTGATTCGCAGCCTGTTTCTATTGCTTCTATTGAGCTTGAGAAAGAATACCGGCTGCTAACAGGAATTAAAGAGTTTGACCGGGTTTTAGGCGGTGGTCTTGTTCCAGGTTCTGTTGTTCTTATAGGAGGAGATCCGGGAATCGGCAAATCCACGCTTATGCTTCAGACCCTGCACTGCCTTGCAAATCAAGGTCACAAAACTCTTTATATATCAGGAGAGGAATCTATAAGGCAGATAAAAATACGCGGCAGGAGGCTTTCCGCAGATTCCCATGACTTGCTGCTGGTTTCAGAGATAGATATTGACGCCATAGTATCGATGATTAAATCTGTACAGCCGCATGCTATTGTTATTGATTCTATCCAGACCATGTTCAGCTCAGAGCTGGCATCTGCTCCCGGCAGTGTGAGCCAGATAAGAGAATCAACATTAAGGCTTATGCGCACGGCTAAAAAAACAGGGATCCCGATATTTTTAGTGGGGCATGTAACAAAGGATGGAGCAATAGCCGGGCCAAGACTTTTGGAACATATGGTTGATAGTGTTCTTTATTTTGAAGGAGACAGAAACAACATCTTCAGGATATTACGGGCGGTAAAAAACAGATTTGGATCAACTAATGAAATCGGCGTTTTTGAGATGAATGAAAAAGGGCTTGTTGAAGTTGCCAACCCTTCTGCGATATTTCTTTCCGAGCGTCATTTAAATGTTTCCGGATCAGTTGTTACATCAAGCATTGAGGGTACACGGCCAATACTTATTGAATTACAGGCTCTTGTCAGCAGTACAAGTTTTGGAAATCCTCGAAGGACAATTCTTGGTCTTGACAGCAACAGGGTTGCATTGCTTGCGGCTGTAATAGAAAAAAAAATAGGCATGCATCTGATGGGGCATGATATTTTCATGAATGTTGCCGGAGGGGTTAAGGTTGATGAGCCCTCGATTGATATGGGGATAATTGCGGCAATTACATCAAGTTTTTTAGACAAACCAATTTCCGAAGGAACGCTCGTTGTTGGTGAGGTTGGTTTAACAGGAGAAGTAAGAGCAATCAGTCATATTGATATCAGGGTTGTTGAAGCAAAGAAGATGGGCTTTAAGAAATTGCTTGTGCCTGCAGGCAATCTTAAAAGGATGAGCAAGGCGAAGGGAATAAAGCTTATTGGAATATCAACCATATCAGAAGGAATTGATGAGTTGTTTTAGGAAAGCATCAATCCGACCGACCAAAAACTGATTATTTTCCTTACCGGGAAGCTTTAGCTTCAATCTTTTTCCAAAACTGCTCAATGTCGCTTACAAATGACTTTTTACGAGGCCATAAGATTTGATAAAATTAAAAAAAGATGAAAAAATCAAAAACTAAAAAT
>CAYYMU010000048.1:0-12985 GCA_964472445.1 uncultured Desulfobacteraceae bacterium | reverse complement strand
CCGCATATACCTGGTCTCCACCACAGATGGAAACCTTGCGTTCAGAAGAAACACCTCCGGAAAGAAGAGCAAGCGTTAATTTTTTCATTATCTAATTATTAGATTCAAATGATTTGAATATCTGCTGCTTAGCCTTGTTGTACTCTTCCTGTGTAATCATTTTATCTTCAAGCAGTCTGGCAAGGTTTGTGAGTTCTTTTATACGCATAGTAGTTGGATCCTCTATCTGTAAAAACTGTTTTGACTGATTGATATCCAATGCAGGGGCATTTCCCGGCCTGCCCATTTTAAACGAAGCCAGCCCTCCCATAATGTTTACTTCAACAGGTCTTCCGCTGAACATGGGAGAACTCAGAGTTTCCTTAAGGGTTTTGCCTTCTTTTTTCATCCGTCTGTAGATATAATATATAACGGCAATTATTATCAGACAGCCGCCTATAAAAATCCATAGCATATAATTAATAATACCGCGGAAAAAAACAACTATAAAAACGACACCTGCAAACAGAACAACATGAAGCACGAGTATAAGATACGCCAGCATTACCCCTCTAAAGGGAGAAACTTCATTTTTTTTCTTAAATAACATCAGGTTATTTATTAAGTCCTTTTAATACGTTTGATAAGATTTTCCTCATATTGCTGAGGAACTTCAAACATTACCGGCGTGTTTCGTATTGAATTCAGCTTCATTATAAGAAAATTCAGTTTTTTTAACAAACAATATTTTTCAGCAGTTTCTTTCATGCCTGACAGCAGTTCTTCAGTTTTTGTTATTTCCTTTTTTAATTCAAGCTCGGGGGGAAGGCAGTCAGCATTTTTTAATATTTTGTAGGCAAGGCTCAATTCTCCCGAAACACACACATCATCTTCAAAAACAAGAGGTTTGCCTGAACCTGGCAGATCATCAAACTCTCCTTTTTTTTGAGCATGCAGGATACGCTCTTCCACAATTTTTTCGAAACCTGTAAACATAATGAGCCTGATCTGATTAATAATATAGTTAATATAATATTATCAAGCTCAAAAAATAAAAATACCCCTCTTTTGAATTTTAAGAGGGGTATTTATGAATATGGTGGCGATGCAGGGAGTTGAACCCCGGACACTACGGATATGAGCCGTATGCTCTAACCGACTGAGCTACATCGCCGAAACTGTGAGACCTTTGCATAACTGCCATTTTTACGTGATGCGGCGTCAAGCTCAAACTTCAATCCTCGAAATATTCAATATATTCCTGCGGTTGAAATTTTTGCCTTCCTTGCCTGACTAAAAAATGTCGCATTCTGCAAAGGTCTCACTGTTTTATAATTTTTTAAAAGAAATTTTTGTAGCAACTCACATTTATATAGTCAAGATAAAACAGGATATTGATATAATCTTTATGCGGGCGATGAGCTCATAACCTTAATCGAATACTCTTCTATGTTGCCTGAACTATATGGGAACACCATCATAAATTTGAGGGTTTTGCCGGGTTTAAGATTTACGTTTGAGCTATTATCCCCCATACGGTTTGCAAGTTTTTGGTTAATTAAGCTTATATCCATAGTTGACAAATCATTTTCAGAAAGCAGATTTCCGCAGTAAACAGAAGCATGCTTTAAAATATTTTTTTCCTTGTCATATAGTTTGCCTCCTATTCTAATAAAGCTTCGCGCTTGAGAATATTCATTTTTAACTGTGCCGGATACAATAAACAATTTTTCTGACTTGGAGTTGTTAATAAATTTGTCTGAAACATCAAGAATATTTATGTGGAGATTCCCTGCATCATAAACATCAGGAGCGCTAAGAGTGCCTATAAAAGGAATTTTTATATTCAGATTTTCCAGTATTATATAACCACCGTAGAGTCCACCAGCTAAAAGCGTTATAATTAATATAATAAGTATGGGAGTACTGACATATTTTTTTCTAACTGATTTTATTTTTTGTTCGTTATTTATTATTGGCGTTTTTTCAGTCTTGTGTTCAGGTTCTTCAATTTCATCCAGCTGTGATGTTTTCAGTTTATCTTCTCCTGCCTCTGAGGGTTCTATCCCTGCTTCCACGGCAGTTTTTTCTTTACCAGAAGTTTTTTCATTTTCAGGCTGATTTTCCCTGTTTTTTTCATCATCTTCTAATTCCAGCTCAAGATTATAGGAATCAGGGCTGTCTTTTTTAAATGAAGACTTTGTTTTTTGGTCTTCGACAAACATTTTTTCAATGTCGTAAAGATCAAAGCTCTCTTCCTCGATTTCAGATGTTTCTTCGGTTATTTTGAATTTTTTATCAGCATCTATTTCCGTTTCATGTGCTTTTTCAAAGTCAAGGCCGGACAAATCAGGTTCAGATTCCTCAGGCAAATCATCTATGCCTGACAGGTCAATATCTTCTTTCTTATCAGCATCGGTTTTTTCCGGTATTTCAGGCCCCTGTATTTCTTCTAAATCCAGGCCAGGTAAATCAGGTTTATCTTCTTTAGTTTCAAATTCTTCAGGCAGGTTATCTATATCTGAAAAATCAATCTTTTCTTCCTTATGTCCTGAATTACTAATTTTAAAATCAGGCATTTCTATATCAGAATCGGTTTTTTCCTGTTGGATAATTTCTTCATCTGATAAATCAGAATTTTCAAGCTCAAGCAGTGGATAAGCCATAAAAATGTTCTGACATTTTGAACACCTGACCTTAGAACCCGTTTGCTTTAAAAGATTTTCATCTAAATTAAATTTTGTATTACATTTTTCACAAATGATAATCATTGGATACTCCTGATGGTTATAATTTCATATGGTAAATATCCGGTAAATATCTAAAATCCTCATTATAGTCAATCCCATATCCAATAAGAAATCCGTCTTTAACAGCATGGCCAATGTAATCGACCTTGATATCTGTCTTCCGCCGTTCATGCTTATCAAGCAAAGAGCAGATTTTTACAGATTTTGGTCCAAAAGATTTGAAATGATCAACAAGATAGGTTAATGTTAAACCTGTATCTACAATATCTTCGATGATCAGCACATCCTTATTTTTTATGTCAATTTCTATGTCCTTGGTTAAATTGATTTTACCTGATGAAGATGTTCCCGATCCATAGCTGGAAACACGAACAAAATCAATTTTAACCGGAATGGTGAGACTGCGCATTAAATCAGACAGGAAAATAACAGATCCTTTTAGAACACCTATAAGGATTAATTCACTATTTTTATAATCAGATGAAATCCTGCGGGCAAGGTCATTTACTATTATGTCTATGCTGTCTTTTTTAAGCACCGGGATAAATTCAGTCATAATAACCACCTAAAATTTTTATGAAAATATATTAAATCAGCTTTCATGTCAATATATTAAATCTGTTACAAACCCACATCCGCCAGTTTTTTAATCAGCAATTTTTGTTTATTGTTAAGATTTTTGGGTGTAAAAATATTTATAATCACAAAAAGATTTCCTTTGCCCCGGCCATTCATATTAGGGATACCGTGGTTTGAAAGTCTCATTGTAGTTTTATGGTTGGTTCCGGCAGGTATTTTCAGGCTTAATTTTTTTCCTTCAACAGTTGGTACAGAAATACTTGTTCCAAGAAGAGCATCGCTAAGTTTTATTTCTCTGTTGATATACAGGTCGTATCCTTTTGCGCTGTAAACCGGATCGTCAATTACGTTGGCCTGGATGTACAGGTCTCCCGGAGGTCCTCCATATGGACTTTTTTCACCTTTTTCTGCAAGTCGAAGTTTTTTTCCTGAAATCATTCCTTTTGGAATTTTTACAGTTATATTTTTAATGCTGCCATCAAGTTCCAGCCTCACTGTTTTACTGGTTCCGGTAGCTATTTCCTGTATGGTAAGAGGCATTTCATACATCAGATCAGAACCTTTAACCCGGGCCTGCTGGTGTCTTGGACAGGAACCACCACCGCCAAAAGGGGAATTGTTCCCAAACGCAAAGCGCTTACCACCACCGCGTTTACCTCCGGAGAAGTTTGCGCCGCCAACGCCAAACTCTTTCAGAATATCTGAAAAATCAAACCCCCTGAATATATCTTCCTGAGAATATCTCTGCTGGAATCCAGTTGATCCAAATGTGTCATATTGACTGCGTTTTTCCTTATCGCTCAGAACAGCGTAAGCCTCGCTTATTTTTTTGAATTTTTCTTCGGCAGCTTTATCTCCCTCTGTGTGATCCGGGTGATACTTCATAGCGAGTTTTCGATAGGCTTTTTTGATTTCAGCATCAGAAGCTTTTTTATTTACACCAAGTGTTTTATAATAATCAATTCCAGGCATTTATATTTCCTTATATTTCACCATTATTAAATTTTCAAGAAAACCGTACAATAACGTTTTTTATGAGTTTGTTAAAATTTAATTAACTTTTGTTTTCAATTAGTTAATCTAAGTAATATGAACTAAGCTGTCAACTCCTGGCATTCAGTTTTCCCTGTGATGCTTTAATAGAAATCATAATAGCGGAAAGCGCAGCAGGGGTGATTCCTTCTATACGGGATGCCTGGCCTAATGATGACGGCTTTATTGAAGAAAGTTTTTCTTTTAATTCATTTGAAAGGCCGTGCACTTTAAGAAAATCAAAATCTTCCGGTATTATTAACCCTTCCATGTTTTTAAATTTCTTAATTTCATTTAACTGTCTTTTAATATAGCCTTCGTATTTGATTTCTATTTCCACCTGCCTGGAAACTTTTTTACTTATCTGGTCAGGGCTTTTTGCCAATATCTCAACGCCATTGTAATCAAATTCTGACCTTTTAAGAATCTGATCAAGATATACACCATTATTTAAAGGTTTTGTTCCGATTTTTTGCAGATATTCGTTTGTTTTTTCTGAGGGTTTGATAAGTGTTTTTTTAATTCTTTTTATCTCCCTGGTGATCTGTTTTTCCCGCTGTTTAACATCATAAAGAGTTTCATCGTTAATAAGCCCCAGGTTATACCCTTTTTCAGTCAGCCTTAAATCAGCATTGTCTTCCCGCAGCATAAGCCTGTATTCTGCTCTTGAGGTGAAGATGCGGTAAGGTTCACGAGTTCCCCTGGTTACAAGATCATCGATCATAACCCCCATGTAAGCCTCTGACCTGTCCAGAATAAAGGGAGGTCTTGCCTGAACTTTGCAGGCTGCATTAATGCCTGACCACATGCCCTGAGCAGCAGCTTCTTCATAGCCTGACGTGCCGTTAATCTGTCCGGCTAAAAAAAGGCCTGCAATTAACCTGGTTTCAAGCGTGGGTTTAAGTTGCAGAGGATCTAAATAGTCATATTCAATGGCATATGCGGGACGCATTATTTCAGCCTGTTCGAGCCCTTTTATGGATCTGACAAAGCGCAGTTGAATTTCCATTGGCAGGCTGTTGCCCAGACCGCTTGCGTAAATTTCATCAGTATCAAGGCCTTCGGGTTCAAGTATAATCTGATGCCTGTCCTTATCTGGAAATTTTACGATCTTGTCTTCGAAAGAAGGGCAGTATCTGGCGGAAACTCCTTTTACGATTCCGCCATAAAGAGCAGAAAATTTTAAATTATCCTGAACAATTTTATGGGTGTTAATGCCGGTATGTCCGATATAGCTTGACATCTGTGGCATAATAATATTGCCGGTAGAAAATGAAAAGGGAGTAGGGGCCTGTTCTGAATCCTGTTTTGTAAACATGGAAAAATCAATACTTGTTTTTTTAAGCCTCGGAGGAGTACCGGTTTTCATTCTTCCAAGTTTAAAACCCAGCTCTCTGAGATGTGCGGGAAGACCGTAGGATGCAAATTCACCGGCTCTTCCAGCCTTGATTGAATGAAAGCCTATGTGTATTAAACCACTTAAAAATGTTCCTGTAGCAAGAACAACCGAGTTGGCCTGATATCCAAATCCTGTATTATCCTCAATGCCTGCAATCCTGTTTCCTTCAATAACGAGCCTTTCAACAAGCGCCTGCTTTAGTTCCAGATTAGGCTGTTTTTCAATCGCAGCCTTCATGGCAACATGATAACGTATTTTGTCATTCTGCGTTCTTGTTGAATGAACAGCAGGTCCTTTTTTAGTATTCAATGTTCTGTACTGTATTGCGGTTTTGTCCGCCACTTTTGCCATTTCACCGCCAAGAGCATCTATTTCTTTTACAAGCTGTCCTTTTGCCATTCCTCCTATGGAAGGGCTGCATGGCATTGCAGCCAGTTTATCAAGATCAATTGCCAGCAGAAGAACATTACAGCCCATTCTTGCAGATGCAAGCGCAGCTTCACATCCTGCATGGCCGGCGCCTACAACAATAACATCATATTTTGTCTGGTAAAAAGCCATATAATAATTTTTCACTTTCTTTTTTTAAAGCACTATATATAATTGCTTTATTATTCAGGTCAAGCAACTAATAAAAGAAAGGTAAAACTGAAAATGCATCTTGAACCTGTCAGCAATAAAAAAAGATATTATGATTTTAATACCTATCTTAGAACTGTTTTTGGATGCAGAGTTCAGAAGATAACACTTGATGCCGGCCTGTCCTGCCCTAACAGGGATGGAAAAATATCAAAAAAAGGCTGTATATATTGCAATGCCCGGGGCTCAGGAACCGGGGCTCATGCAAAAGGGCTTTCAATTACCGAACAGATGTTAGATGGTAAGAAATGGCTTTCCAAAAGATATAAGGCTAAGAAATTTCTTGCTTATTTTCAATCTTTTACAAATACATACGCGCCAATTGACAAACTGAAAAGTCTTTACGATGAAGCTCTGGCAATAGATGATGTGGTTGGGCTTTCAATAGGCACAAGACCTGATTGCGTGGATGAATCGATTTTGAATCTTCTTCGGAATTACGCAAAATATTATCATATATGGATAGAATACGGTCTTCAGTCAATACATGATGCCACGCTTGCGCTTATAAACCGCGGCCATGATTTTCAATGTTTTAAAAAAGCGGTACAGGCTACTCAAAACAGAGGAATAAAGATATGCGCGCATGTAATTTTAGGTCTTCCTGATGAAACAAGGAGTCAGATGCTTGAAACAGCAAAAAAAATCGCCGATATGGGCATAGACGGAATAAAGATACATCTTCTTTATGTTGTTAAAGGAACAGCGCTTGAAAAACTTTATGAGCAGGGCAAATACAAATGTCTTGCTCAGCAGCAGTATGTTGACCTTGTGTGTGATTTTCTTGAGATTATTCCGCCTGATATGGTAATTCAGCGTCTTACTGGAGATCCTCATCCTGATGAACTCGTTGCACCAAAATGGTCGTTAAATAAAAGGGGAACGCTTGATCTGATAAATAAAACTCTTGAAAACAGAAATTCTTATCAGGGAAAGTTTGTGGATAGTTGACGGAAGGCATTACTTCTGTTATTGCACGAAGAAAAATTTCTGCAACTATTCAGCCACGGATTTACACAGACCCGCCCGCCACTGCGAGGCACGAGCGGGCAGGTGAACGCAGATAGTTTTAACTACAAGTAGTCAGATGAATAAAATCGCAAAGCGATTAACTCCTGAACCTTGAACTGTAAACGGTTACAGAATTATAAAAAAACATCCGTGATAATCCTCCAAAGACGGACAAGTCAGTGTAGATCGGCGGCTGAGTGATTACAAATTTCTTTAGAAAGGATAAATAATAACATGGAAAGAACATTATCTATTATAAAACCGGATGCGGTTTCTCGCGGCCTTACAGGTAAAATTATTGAGAGATTTGAAGAAAACGGTCTGAAAATTGTTGCCATGAAGATGATTTATATGACCAAGGCAGAGGCACAGGGTTTTTATGCAGTGCATAAAGAAAGGCCTTTTTTTGACAGCCTTACGGACTTCATGTCATCCGGCCCCGCTGTTATATTAATTCTTGAGGGTGACAATGTCATTGCAAAGTACCGGAAATTAATGGGCGCCACCAATTTTAAAGACGCTGATGAAGGAACTATCAGGAGAGATTTCGCTACTGATGTTGAAAAAAACGTGGTACATGGTTCAGATTCACCTGAGTCAGCTGCATATGAAATAAGCTATTTTTTCAACAGATTTGAAATAATTTCTTAAATGCCGTGTAAAATCAATCTTGATAATATAACTATTGTTCTTCATCAGCCGCGGTATTCTGAAAATATTGGATCTGCTGCCCGCGCTGTCTGCAATATGGGTATTGGGAATCTTGTGGTTGTAGATCCCGAAGACTACGACATTAACAAAGTGAATAAATTAGCTACCCATGTTGCGTCAGGTGTTGTTAAGCGGATTGAAGTTTTTGAAAATCTTGAGCAGGCTCTTTCTCATTATGGTTATGTGGTCGGGACTACCGCGCGTCTCGGAGGGCAGCGCCAGGTTGTAAGCACACCTTCAAGGGTTGTGAAAAGCCTTGCGGCTATTTCCATTAAAAACAAAATCGCAATACTGTTCGGCCCGGAGGACAGAGGGCTTGAAAATGATGATATTAAATATTGTCATAAACTTGTCAGTATCCCGACAGCTGAATTTTCTTCACTTAATCTGGCTCAGAGCGTAATGATAATGTGCTATGAAATATTTATTGCCAATGCTCCAGAAAGTGCGCAATTTGTTCCCAGGCTTGCCACTAATCATGAACTTGAAGGAATGTATGATAAGCTCAGGGATATCCTTGTCAGAATAAATTACATAAATCCGGAAAATCCCGATTACTGGATGAATAAATTGCGCCATTTTTTTAACCGCATGCAATTAAAAGCCAGAGATGTAAGTATTATAATGGGAATATGCAGGCAGATAGACTGGTACGGAAAAAAAAGTTTTAATGATGGTCAGGAAAAATGAACAAAACCCCCGTTAATACTATACTTATTTGTATTATTTTTCTTCTTATTATATGTCCGCGGGAGGTCAGAGGAGAAGAGGATAATATTCAAAAACAATTTGAATATGCAGAAAATCTCTTTAAGGAAGGCGATTTTTACAGGGCTATAACTGAATACAAGAGATTCATCTTTTTCTTTCCACAAGAACAAATTCTCGAAAAGTGTTACTTCATGATAGGCAAGAGCTATTTTAAAGCAAAAAAATGGACGGAAGCTGTTGAGGCCCTGAAAGTCTTCACAGTCAAGTTCCCCCACAGTTTAATGTTAAATGACGCTCTTTGTCTCAAAGGAGTAGCGGAAAAAAATCTTAAGAAATATGATGATGCATTTTCAACTTTTGACGAGATAATAAAAACGAGTTTTGGAGAATACAGAAATAAGGCCATCTATCAGAGCGCCCTCGTTCTCGTTGACATGGAAGAGTGGAAGAGGGCAGAGGAGACTTTTCTGAAGATTCCTGAAGGAAGCATTCTCTTTTCTGCAGCAAGAGCTTCTTCATCAGAGCTTGAAAATATTGACAGTCTTCCAAAGAAATCTCCTGGAACAGCAGGCGCTCTTGCAGCCGTAATTCCTGGAGCAGGGCACTTATACACGGAAAGACCACGTGATGCCCTTGTGGCCTTTTTGTTAAATGGGGCTTTTATCCTGGCGGCAGTTGAACTCTTTAATGATGAAAACTATGTCGCAGGCGGTGTTGTTACATTTTTCGAATTAGGCTGGTACACAGGCAATATTTACAGCGCAGTGAGCAGCGCTCATAAATATAACAGAAGAACAAAAGAAAAATTTCTTAAAAATCTCAGAGACAGGTGTTTCCTGTCCTATTATCATAACAATAAAACTTCATCCAATGGTTTAATGTTAAGCATGAGATTTTAGGTAACCATTTACAGTTCACGAGACCTTTGAAAAATGTTCAATTTTGTTCAAGTTCAAGGAGGGCGAAAATTTTAAACGTAGGAATATATTGAGTATTTCGAGGCTTAAAATTTGAGCCTGACGCAGTAATTGGGCAAAAGGGGAGGTTTTGCAAAAGTCTCTTCACAGTTGCAGGCTTTGTGAGTCTTTTTCCCTAAAAGCCTTCAGCCTTCAGCCTATCTACCTGAGTAGTTACAGATCTTGAGTGCAACATGCTTAAAAATTCAGTACAACAAAACTTTCGTATTATAATAATATTGATGTTCCTTATCAGTCTGAGTGTTCCCTGTTATGGAGGAGCTAACGATTCGTTTGCGCCATGGGAATTTAATAATTCAGTGCGGAAAGAAAAAGTTGAAGTATCTTCTTTCTCCGGACATTTGTTTCAAGGCATTGAAAAACTCTGGGGATACATATCTTCGGTTGATGGTGATCGCTGTCCCATGCACCCATCATGTTCCGCATACAGCCTTCAGGCAATAAAAAAGCATGGTTTTCCCATTGGATTTGTGATGACTGCCGACAGGCTCATCCACGAAGGCAAAGAAATGGACTATGCGCCCCTTGTCAGGACTGGAGACAAATACAAGTTCTACGATCCAGTCGGTAATAATGACTTCTGGTGGTATGAGGTCAGAGCTCGGCGGGCAGACAGAGGTCAGAGAAGCGCTAAGGATTAGAAGATTAGAAGATTAGAAGATTAGAAGATTAGAAGATTAGGAAGCGTGGAAATGAACGTTGCAAAATTCAGGTACTAACAGATTGTTTTTCTAAATCTTCTTATGTTTTCACCTTCTGATCTTCTTGCGCTACAATGTAAATTTTACTTTTTGCGTATTTCGCGCTTTTTTGCGGCTATATAAAAGTCAAATCCTGGTCACCCTGAATATTTCTTCTATGGTTGTAATTCCTTCCAGAACCTTGCGTACACCGTCCTGGAGCAGGGTAATCATTCCGAGCTTGACTGCTTCTTTTCCAATTTGATTTGTATCCGATGTTTTTAAGATCAGATTTTTCAGGTTATCATTAAGGATCATCATTTCAAAAATAGCTGTTCTTCCCCTGTAGCCTGTATCCATGCAGGCAGGGCAGCCCTTTTTTCTGTAAATTTTGAGGCCCTCCGGTATGCCGTTGACCATACCGATTTTTGCCAGCGATTCGTTATTCGGAATATATGCCTCCTTGCATTCCGGGCAAAGGACCCTTACCAGTCTCTGGGCTATGATGGCTATAATCGAAGATGTTACCAGAAACGGCTCTATCCCCATATCTATAAGCCGGGTGACAGCGCTGGCCGCATCGTTGGTGTGCAGGGTGGAGAATACGAGATGCCCTGTCAGCGATGACTGGATAGCGATTTCAGCGGTTTCCAAGTCACGGATCTCTCCCACCAGGATCACATCGGGATCCTGCCTTACAATTGACCGCAGACCTTTGGCAAAGGTAAGATTGATTTTTGGATTTACCTGAATCTGCCCTATGCTTTCAATTTGATACTCTATGGGATCTTCTATTGTGATAATATTGATTTCCGGATTGTTTATGGTGGAAAGGGCTGCATAAAGTGTAGTTGTCTTGCCGCTTCCTGTCGGCCCTGTTACAAGAACAATTCCGTATGGCGATCTGATAAGATCGTCAAAAAGGTTGAAACGTTTTTTGTCGATTCCCAGATCAATCAGCTTGAAAGCTGTGTCTGTTTTATCAAGAAGTCTCAGGACAATCCGTTCACCAAAAGCAATTGGAATTGCCGATACGCGAATATCAATGTTTTTGTCACCGATTTTAATATTTATTCTTCCGTCCTGCGGAAGCCTTTTTTCAGCAATATTGAGCTTCGCCATAATCTTTATACGTGAAGCAAGTGGAGACTGAATCCTTTTTGGCAGGTCCATGGCATTATACAACACTCCGTCAATACGGTATCTGACTGTTAGTGAGTGTTGATAGGGTTCTATGTGAACGTCGCTCGCTCGGTCCCTGACAGCGCGAGACAGCATGAGATTGACCAGTTTTATTACCGGCGCATCGCTGGTATCGTCTAACAAATCGGCTGTTTCCTCAATTTCCGAAAGAATGCTGTCAGGAGATTCTTCGGCCATATCCTGAATAAATTTTTCAGCAGAACCGCTACTCTGATTATAAGCCAGATTTATGGTTGAAAGGATAGCCGAATGCGTTGAGATAACAATTTTGGCATCTTCCCAGTCTAAAATGCGGCGAAGGTCATCAACAGGTGGGAAATCAGAAGGATCGTTTACCGCTATAAATGTGCCGTCAAGGGTTTTTATAGGCGCAAGCTTGTGTTTTTTCAGGTATTGAATCGGGATTTTTTTTGTAAAATCAGCCTTGATATCCTCTACAGGAAGTTCGGGCCAAAAAGGGATATCCAATTTAACGCTCATCTCCCGCAGAAGATCTGTTTCGGTAATATTGGTATTAGTTGGTAGTGTCAATGTCTTATCCTGTTATAATAGTTCAAAGATTTACGGTTCACAGTTCACAGCTTACAGTTCACAGTTCCGACCACTGATATTCTTATTTCTTACGTTTTTTATCGTAGGTCTTAATTACGCCCTCTTCGACCTTATTGATATGTTTCTGTTTTTCTTCATATATAGATTTGGCCTCAGTCGGATTTTCTACGATGCGGGGGGTGATAAATATGAAAAGATTCCGCTTTTCGCGCTTCTCACTTTTATATTTAAAAAGCCATCCAAGGCCCGGAATATCTCCAAGGCAGGGGGTCTTATATATCGTATTTGTAATATCGTCTCCTATGAGGCCGCCGATTACTATGGTGTTTTTGTCTTTAATTGATACAGTTGTCTTGGTCGTGCGTTTATATGTGGCAGGCTGTACAGACCGTTCATCCCCCTCTATGATAAGCTTGGTGACTTCCTGGAAGATGTTGAGGCGGACAAAACGCTCCTGACTGATCTGCGGGGTGATTCTCAGGGTCACTCCCACATCCTTGTATTCGTAACTGCTGTAATCTGTGACGTCAGATGAATCTGCCCTGGTCTGATAAGGAACATTTTCACCGACATATATTTCTGCTTCTTCGTTGTCGAGAGTGAGTATCTGGGGTGTTGAAAGGATATGGACATCTTTATCTTTCTGATAGGCCCGAAGAATTGCGCCCAGGCTGGGGAATTGTACGCCGCCTATATTAATTGTTCCGCCTAGTACACCGAGAGCTAACCCACTTTTATAAGAAATAGTATTCTTACCCAGTG
>CAYYMU010000047.1:0-13002 GCA_964472445.1 uncultured Desulfobacteraceae bacterium | reverse complement strand
TGCAATTTAGCCGGGATTAATTTGAATCCCAAAAATGCTCACAGAGCGAACAAATTTTACTTTTTACGAGACCATCAATTTTGAATTGCGTATTTGTTGTATCTCTTCGCTCTATCATTTTTTATAAAATTGATAGAATTCATTCAATATTCAATTCTCACTTTTCAATCATCCGACCCCCGACTTCTGCCCACTACTCACTGCTCACTACTCACTGCTCTTTTAGCCGCTTCCACGGTATTTTTCATCAGCATTACAATAGTCATTGGGCCCACACCGCCAGGAACCGGAGTTATTGCAGCGGCTTTTTCTTTTACTTCTTCAAAATCCACATCACCGACCAAAATCGACTTTCCCTCAGGAGTCTTTCCTATCCTGTTTACTCCAACGTCAATCACAACAACGCCATTCTTGACCATATCACCTGTAATTGTTTTTGGCCGTCCAATGGCTGCAATTAAAATATCAGCCCGCCTTGTATGAAAAGCCAGATCCCTTGTCATTGTATGACACATGGTTACTGTTGCGTTGCCAGCGGCTCTTTTCTGAAGCATTAGGTTGAGAATGGGTTTCCCAACAATATTACTTCTACCCACAACTACGACTTCCGCCCCCTTGGTGTTTATTCCTGAAGCAAACAGGAGTTCCAATATTCCATGAGGCGTACACGGCAAAAAGCCTTTTTCTCCAATAACCATCTTGCCCACATTTACAGGATGAAACCCATCCACATCCTTATCAGGATCAATAGCGTAGATAACCCGCTGCTGATTAATATGCCCTGGAAGCGGAAGCTGTACCAATATGCCGTGAATTTTATTATTCTTATTCAAGTCTTTAATTAGATCTAAAAGAATATCCTCAGCAGTTTCCAGCGGCAGATCAATACGTTCTGAATAAATCCCCAAATTGGCGCAGGCTTTTTCTTTCTGGCCTACATATACTTTTGAAGCTGGATCATCACCTACAAGAATAGTAACCAGACCCGGAGTCAAGCCGTGCTTTTGCTTTAATTCAGAGATCTCTTTCTTCAAATCTTCACGAATTTTCCCGGCGATTTCAGTTCCGCTGATTATTTTTGCAGTCACTATTTTAATCTCCCCCTAAAAAAGTCCTTTCACCTTTCCCATATCCACATCAACGTCAATACGTCTGTAAGCTGGATCAGAGGCTGTGCCGGGCATAAGGTTAATACGTCCGGCAACTGGAACTGCCAGCCCTGCCCCCTTATAAATAAGGATGTCTCTTACAGGAAGCACCCACCCCTTTGGCACTCCTTTAATATCAGGGTCATGAGAAAGACTGAGATGTGTCTTTAACATACATGCTCCCAGTTTAGCCAGTTCCGGGTCATTTTCTATTTTCTTTGCCTTGGCCTCTGCTTCAGGGGAATAACTTACACCTTCTGCATCATAAATCTCTCTGGCAATAATATCTATACGGTCACGCAAAGGGCTGGACGAATCATAAAGAAAATGAAAATTGTTTTTATCTTCACATGCATCAATAACTGCATCAGCAAAATCTTTAGCCCCTTCACCACCCTTAAGCCAATGCTCGGAAACAGCAACACGTGCCCCAGCTGCTTCCGACATCCTGCGAACGACTGCTGTCTCATCTCTGGTGTCTGTATGAAAGGAATTGATACATACAACCGGACTGATTCCTGACTTCTGAACTATCTCAATATGACGTACAAGATTTTCACAACCCTTTTCAACCCAGTCAAGGTGTTCTTCAAGATAGGCTGGATCCATGTTTTTACCTGGAGGCAATGAAGGCCCGCCGCCATGACATTTTAAAGCTCTTATGGTAGCGACTATTACTGCACAGTCTGGTTTCAGTCCGCTATATCTGCACTTTAAATTCCAGAATTTTTCATAACCTATGTCTGTCCCAAACCCGCTTTCAGTAACATGATAGTCTGCAAGTTTCAACCCGACCTTGTCTGCAATTATTGATGACTGACCTATGGAAATATTTGCAAAAGGTCCTGCGTGAACAAAAATCGGCTGTCCTTCAAGTGTCTGGATAAGATTAGGATTAATAGCTTCAACCATCCACGCTGTCATAGCGCCGTCGACCTCAAGATCTGCCGTAGTAACCGGATCTCCACTTTTGTCATATGCAACTATTATTTTCCCCATACGTTCACGCATGTCTTTTAAATCGCTGGAAACCGCCATAATAGCCATAACCTCGGAACTCATGGCAATATCAAATCTTGATTGCATGGGAAAACCATCCATCTTTCCCCCAAGACCAACAATAATATTTCGCAGCGACTGGGCGCAAAAATCAATAATCCAGCCTAATTCTATATTTTTCGGGTTAATATCGAGCCGCTTTAGATTTTTTTTTGCCAGTATTTCATCTGAATAATTATTTTCATGCTGCATCCTTGCTGTTAAAGCCACCATAGCGAGATTATGCGCATTCATCACGGCATTTACATCCCCTGTCAAGCCGAATGAAAATGGAGTAAAAGGAATGCATTGAGCCAGGCCCCCTCCTGCCGCACTTCCCTTAATATTCATTGTCGGCCCGCTGGAAGGCTGACGTATTGCTCCTGAAGCACTTCTGCCCAGCCTGCAAAGCCCCTGAATTAATCCTATGGTTGATGTAGTCTTGCCTTCTCCCAGCGGAGTAGGAGTTATAGCGGTTATGTCAATGTATTTACCGTCTGGTTTAGATTCAAAACGTTTCAAAATATTCTTGGAATCAACCTTTGCCACATAATGACCATGAGGAAGAAGTTCCTCTTTTCTAAGGCCGAGTTGTTCGCCCAGCTGATATACGGTTTTCATATTCCTTTCCGCATAATGGGCAATCTCCAAATCTTTATTTTTAATTGGATCCAAAACTATTATTCCTCCTAAAGTTTGATGAAATAAAATATATGGACGTTTTTTATGACATATTGGATCCGTTTGGTAAAGAGCAATTCTTATTTATTCTATTAATATAAAAAAGATTTTCCTGTATTTTTAAGTGTATGATCATCACGCATATAATTGGGTTGACTGCTGTTTCGTTTAATAGCATCAAAGCCTTCAGGATCATAAGATTCGACTTTATATTCAGGAGCCCGGTCAGATCTGGTTTCTTTACAGAGAACTATATGTTTTTCAAGCTTTGCTATTGAAAAAGACACGAGTTCCTTTAAAAAACCAAATGCGTGCCGCATTTGATGAAAGCCGTATTTTTTTAACAAAGCATACCCTTCAATTGCATCTTCTTCTGACCTTTTATTTGGCTTTCCCTGATTTGTTGTACACGCTGTCTGTATTGAAGGAATTCCAAGTTTTTTATTAATCTTTTCTAAAAGAAGGTTGGCGATATTATGTGAAACCAGACCTAAATCCAAACAATAGTTTTTCTGAATATTAGCTATAGAAGGCAGCCCTGCACTAACGACCATTATGCCGGGATTAACCAGTTGAGCAAGAGTTATTCCAAACAGAGCTTCAGCATGGGTCAACGTCAAAAGTCCAGACATACTATAGGGCGCCGAGAGCCCTGCCATGGGCATCGTTGAGACGTAGACAGGCAAACCTTTTCGCACACACGACAGAAAGGGGCTTATCATTCCTTTAATAACATTCAACGGGCTGTTTATAATTGAAAACTGCATGGTTAATTTGCCTCTTGTTTCATGGATCTCCTGAGCCTTTGCTATGCCTTCGTCGGTTACGGCCGCAACGTATATCGGCTTAGAACAATTTTTTATTATGGTATCCATTACCTTTGCTTCTTGTTTTCTTATTAATACTCCCCTTGCCATAAAGCTTATTACTTCGGCCTCATTTACTATTTTCGCTATTTTCTTAAGATGTTCAAGGGTTGGGGTCACCAGCTCGCCGCTATTATCATCATAAACAAATGGCGCTGTTCCTCCAACGCCAAAGGAGTTCTCTGGAATCCAGTACTTGTCTCTTTTTGGCGCCATGTTTATTGCCTGCTCAACCAATGGAGTCAGAATATGAATGTGTCCGGTAGTTTCATCAAAAGCAGCCAGACCCGTATCTTCAAAAATACGCCTGACTTCCGCAGATGTGCACTTCACTCCTACTTCTTCCAGAATCTTTAAAGCGTCTTGATGTACCTTTTCCAAAAGATTACGGTTTTCAATGTCCATTTTTTTCTCCCAAAACCTGCGGTATTACATCCACAGGTCATTAATAAATCTAACTCCATGGAAAAGGACTGTTGGAGACAGGATGAAGCTCACCTTTTGCATAACGCTCAAATCTGAAAGGTTCGAGCAACCTTTGTTTTTCTCCTGTAATTTCTTTGGCGACCAGTTTGCCGACACCAATCATCTTGTAACCATGATTGGAATCGAGAATCATATAGCAATTATCTTTCATTGTATCGAAAATAGGGAAATTATCAGGAGTAAAGGCTCCAAGGCCACCAGAAGGTTCATTTTTGTAATATTGATATTTATCTTCATATCTTTTCTGACAGTGAGCGAGAGCAGATGTCCACATATGAACAAACTCCGGGCCTACAACAAAATCAGGAGAGTCAATGCCATATGGATCAACCTTGACTTCTCCTTCAACAATATAAGGAGCAGCTCCTCCCTGAACACCGTTGAAATGAAAGTCAGGCTTATAATATATGCCCCACATTTTCTCAGTAATAAGCGAGCCATCTTCACTTGAATATAAGGGCGCGTCAGTATCAACATGAATTACCGGCGGCATCTTACCCTCATTATTCATAGCATATTCAGGGGGCACCCCTAATGTACCCTCAACAAGACACAAGTATGTCCACATTTTAACGTTTTTATGAATATTACCATCATTATCTTTTATATCGATTTTATCAGGAAGCTTCAGCATATCCCAGAAACTTTTAGCCCATGGTCCTGCGCCAATTATTACATAGTCACATTTGATATTGCCTTTTTGTGTTTCAACGGCAGTTACGGTATTATTGTCTGTTTTTAACCCTGTCACCTTAACCCCTGTAAGAATTCTTACGCCTTCAGCTTCTGCCTTGTCGGCAAGGCGATAAAGTGATTTTGTATTGTGTGCATAGCCACCTTTTAATTCATGCAAAACAGATGTAATGTTTTTAGCCTGCCAGTCATGAAAAATATTTTCTCTCATATATTTCAGACAGTCTTTTTCTCCCTCTATAAACAATGAATTATAGCCTATCTCTTGTTGCTGTTTATGAATTTCAGCCACATCTGCGTGCATAGGTTCGCAGGATATCTGCATATAGCCTACCGGATGATAACCGTATCCTTCTATATCTTCTTCCCAGAGAGCAACACTGTGAGCCATGAGCTCTCGCATGGCCGGCTGAAAATAGTTATTCCTTATTACACCGCATGCGATACCTGAAGCACCTGCTCCGATCGCTGCCTTGTCGATAACAAGGATATCTTTGCCAGAGCCGATTTTTTTTTGTTTTAGTTCCTTTGATAGATGATATGCGGCACTTAATCCATGTATGCCCGCGCCAATAATCACATACTTATATTTTGTTGGAAAAGACATTAATCTACCTCAATGAATGGTTACGAACATTTTTACTTAAAAGGATCCCATCTAACGGTTTGTTTTTCATAGGATGGAGGAAATAGCTTTAAAAATTCATCATAATAATATAATTCTTTAAAAGAAGCGAACGGCAAACCATAAGCAGCCTTTGGTCTTATTTTGAATTCATTAGGATCGATTTTATCAGAGATGAGTTCATCCATGATATCATCCATGCCTGCCCCCATAGCAAACCTTAGCTTTTCACGATTTGCTATTTTTTCAGGAAGTATATCTCTAAATGCCTCTCTTAGGATGTACTTTTCAATCTGTTTTTCTCCATAGATTTTCCAGTTCATGGGAATTTTATGACTGAAATCAACTATTTTTTTATCTAAGAATGGAGTCCTATACTGAACGCCATTGGCCATCCAAGCGCGATCCAGTCGTCTTAATGCAGTGTTATAAGCTATGTCCAAAAGCTTTTTTGCAAGCCTTTCTCTTTGCTCATCACTTTTAACTTTTGGATTTTTCAAAACCATACGATAACCGCCAAAAAGTTCATCAGCCCCTTCACCTACAAGAATACAGTTTGTATGTTCCTTAACCATTTTTGATACATAATAATTGGAAATAATACCGGAGATACAGTCTTCATCAAAGCTTTCCAGATACCAGACAGCATCGCTGATGAAATTTTCTACATCTGAATCAGAGATTAAATATATATGGTGTTCGAGACCTAAAAATTTTGCCATTAATTTCGCATTTTCCAGGTCCGGACCTGGAGCTTTTTTAACCGCACCAGTAAAGAGTTTTAGACTTGGGTTAAATTCTTTGGCTATGGCTGCTATAATAGAACTATCAAGACCGCCGCTTAAAGAGATGCCTCCTACACCATCCATTCTTATTTTAACAGCCTCAATCAGAAGTTCTCTTAAAATATCGGTAGCCTCTTTTATATCATTAAATTCAGGCAATTCAGGAGAATAGGGCTCAAATTCTTTCATTCCCGTCTTTGAGCTGTATAAATTGCCTGGAACAAGTTCATGTATGTTAAACTGAACATGATCTTTTAACCCCTTCATCTCTGAACTGAAATAAAAAATATCATCGTTTGTTCCAAAGAATAGAGGCCGTGCGCCAACATGGTCTCTTACAAGAATTACTTCTTCATCCTTTTCAACTACCGCGCAAGAAAAGCTTCCATAAAGCCTTAAAAAACAGTCTTTTTCATACTTTTCATAGTATTGTTTAAAAAGATCCATATCACTTTGACCTTCAGGTCTATCATTGTAAAGCTCTCCATCAAAAAGTATATAAGGAGGCTCTTCGACCGAAGAACAATGGGTTTTATCTGGAGTTAAATTTATTTCATTAGCTCCCAAAGCGCCTCTGTCGTCTGTAAGAGTGCGTATTACGCTGTTATCTGAACCACGATGTCGCATATACTTCAGCATCTTACCTACTTGTTTTGTTGAGTTGAAAGTGATTCTTCCATGCTGTGATATAATACCTGCTATACTTGGCATATTTTAAGCTCCCTTTAATTTACAAAAATTTTCCCAAGATTTGCTGTAGTAAGTTGATCATCCATATACATTCTTAAGCCGTTGCGCTTTACAGATTCCATCCCTCGTTCGTCATATACTGGCATCTCGACTTCAGGGGCATCATCAGGACCAATTTTTTCTGCGATTTCAATACTTTTTTCAAGCTTTTCTAAAGAAAAATCAATTAGATAGCGAAGGAAAGAGAATGGATGCCGGATCATATGAAATCCATATTTCATGCATAAAGCCTGACCTTTTTTTGCATCCTCATATGCTTTTGGTGTGGGATGTTCTTCATGAGTTGTTCCCGCGCTTTGAAATGTTGGTATATCAAGAATTAGATTAAGATGGCTCATAAGGATATTCAGCAAATTATGACTTATTAAACCGTAGTTGGGATTATATCCTATCCTGGGATCGGCAATTGTAGGGAAACCCGCATGTATGCATGTTACACCAGGTTTGAGTAATTGAGCAGCACATATCCCGAACAAGACTTCTGCATGTGTCATAGCAAGAACGCCATTATAGCAATAAGGCGCACTTATTCCGGCCATGGGCATTGCTGATATAAATACCGGTAAGCCAGCCTTCACAACTTTTACAAAGTGTTCTGAAAAGTTTTCATTTACCTCGAGAGGTGGACGGGTCAGACAGAAAACAATCATAATGTTTTTTCTTTGTTCGTGAATTTCTATTGCCCTTGCAAGAGATCTGTCTGAGGTTACAGCAAAATAAAGCGGCTTATTACAGTTTTTATCCATTATATTCATTTGCTGGACTTCGTCTTTTAATTTTACACCTCTACCCATACCGCTTACCACATTATTTTTTTCAGCTGTCTGCGCAATTCGAATTACATCATCAGGTGTAGGGATAATCCCGCCTTTGCCGGATTTGTCATCGTAAATATATGGAGCAGTGCCACCTATAAAAAAACTGTTCATTGGCACAAAAAAGTCGCTTACACTTGGAACATTATTGAGGCATTCTTTAACTAATGCAGGGGTCACAAATATACGATTTTCATATAAAAAAGCTAAACCATCCGCCTCGAATTTCTTATAGGCATCCTGTATTTCCGGTTGTTTGCAGCAAACTCCAAGGTTTTCAAGTATCCATATTGCATCCTGGTGTGTCTGAAGAAGCATATTTACAGTTTCATCACCAAGCAAGGATTTTGATTTTTCCATTTGCTCATTATTCACGTTCTCTCCTTGCGAATTCATTAAAAATTCAGTTTGTTAGTTCAATAAAAAAATGAGGGGCTGTCTCTTTAAAAAGACATTTTAGTAAATATTATATCAATTGAGATTATTTCACCTGAAATAATCTAAAATAAATGCTTGGAAATGTCAAGCGGGTCTGTAAATACTCAAAAAAATTTTGGGTTTCGGCAACAGCCCGTTAATTGGTGTTTAGAGGAATAATGAAAGGAAATGTTTTAAAACAGTTTCTGGGGTGTTTAAAAAGTTTTATTCAACCTCTAGATCTTGCACATCAAGCATATTGGTGAGTTTTATTAGAGAAAGGCTTATTTGCTCTGACTTATCATCGGAAAGCCTTTTCAAACCATCAATTATTTTCTGCTGAATCGGCGGCGGAGCATTTTCAGCGAGTTTTATGCCGGCCTTTGTTAATTCTATGGTAATTACACGGCGGTCAGGCGAGTTTCTAAACCTTTTAATAAATTTTTTTTGTTCCAGCCGGTCAACTATTCCCGTAACTGTGCTTGATTTAACCATAATCTTCTTAGCTATCTGGGAAGGGGAAAGAGGGCCATTTTCGTATAATGATAAAAGGCAATTAAGCTGAGGCGCGCTTACCTGATATTTTTTGTTTAATTCTTTGGTATATAACTCTCCTGCCTGCATTAACTTGCGTATAGAAAATATTATATCCTTAGTGCAATCTTTAGTTTGAGCGCCTACTTTATATGTTTGGTTTGAATTTTTGGGCATTACTATCTATTTTTATGAAAAACCTTAAAAGAAGAGTTAAATAAAAGATATAAATAATAATAATTACTCCGGCAATTAAACATCCTAAAGCCGTCATTCCGGCGAAAGCCGGAATCCAGGAAAATACACTGGATGCCGGATCAAATCCGGCATGACAAAGTTCGGGTATTATTTTGCCGGGTTAATAGCATAAAAAATGGCAAACAATTAAATTTTAGCCTTTTCTTAACGTATAAAAAGATTAAAAGTTTACACACACAAATATATATAGGTAATTATAGAAAAAATGATGCATTCTTCTGCATTTCTTCAAAATCCTTTATATCTAAACCAGCGCCGCATACTATGCGCTGTGCCATATTCCTGTCAATCAAATCATCAGGGCCATGAGTATCTGTATTAATCAGAAGTTTTGCGCCGAATTCCCTTGCAAGCCTTGCGACATGTCCATTTGTCAGAGAATGCCCCTTGCGCGCCGATATCTCAAGAAAAACTCCTTTTTCTTTTGCTTTTAAAACTTCTTCTTCAGTAATAAGGCCTGGATGCGCAAGTATATCAATATCTGCTCCCAGAGCCGCCATGTTAGTGCCGGGGGCAACCGGCTCAACAATTGTTTCACCGTGAACAATTATAATCTTTGCGCCCAGGGAACGTGCTTTTTCTGCATCATCCGCTATGAGTGACGGGTGGACATGCGTAATTTCTATGCCAGGTACAACCTTTATTTTTAAAACTCTATTCAGGTCTTCTGCTATTTGCACTATCCTGGGAATTATAAAATCCAGATTAGATGAGTCACCATGATCGGTTATACCGATCCCCTTAAGGCCAATAAATTCAGCGCGTCTGACCAGTTCAGACGGAATCAGGCATCCATCACTGAAAATCGAATGTGTATGAAGATCAATCATAACTGGTTTCTCCTTGCTGGTTGCTGGTTCTTTGACTTTTGATGTCCGCCAAATGTGTTACAATCTTCCAATCCTATATTTGTCTCACCACGAAAAACACGAAAAAATTAATCCCTTCAACTCAAAATTCAACACTCAAGATTCAAAATTATCCTGATCCCCTAATCCCCTAATCTTCTAATCTTCTGATCTTCTGATCTTCTGATCACTTAGCACCTGACACCTGACACATTCTAATCATACCTTATATTTACCAAAATCTTCTGAAGAAAATTTTTCAAGATATTCCGTCCATTTTTTCCCTTCCTCGCTTTTGTCAACAGCTTCTGCCTTAACCTCTCCCTGCTTTGGTTTGGAAAGAATTTTTTCTTCCACATAAATAGGAGCGTCAAACCGCAGAGCTATAGCTATTGCGTCGCTCGGGCGCGCATCTATACTGAAATTATTTTCCTTTGAAACAAAATATATCTTAGCATAAAATACATTATCCCTTAAATCACAAACCTCGACCTTTGATACCTCGATATTAAGAATGCTGGTAAGATTTTTAAAAAGATCATGTGTCATGGGACGATCAAACTTCACATTCTTCATGGTCGAAGCTATGGATGTTGCTTCAAACAATCCAATCCATATTGGAATAGACCTGCCGTCTTTCTCCGATTTTAAAACAATTATAGGCGTTTTTGATTTCGGATCCATCGTCATACCATCTATGCTTACCTTGTGTAGCATAATTTTTCTCCTTTTAAACGCTCAAATCCGATGTCCCCCGGAGCGAATGAGATAATGCTTTTTCAATCTTAATATCTATCATTCTGCCGGGAAAAATTTCTTTACAAAAACGAGACTTGTCGCTCTGGATAAAATTTACTATTTTGTTTGTTGATGTTCTTCCAGACCACTGAATATTTATGTTTTCTCTACCGCCTCCTGACTGTCTCTTGCTTAAGCCCTCTACAAGTACCGGTTCAACTGATCCAACAAGAGCATTGTTGCTTTTTTCCGTATAATATTCCTGCAGCTTCAACAATTCAATTAATCTGTCTTTTTTATCCTGTTCAGAAACCTTGTCCCGGAAATGGGCTGAAGGTACATTTGGACGGTCAGAATACTTAAACGCAAATATATCATCATATTGTACTGTTTTAATCAAGCCCAGCGTTTCTTTAAAATCTTCACTGGTCTCACCTGGAAAACCCACTATAAAATCAGAAGAAATCGCTATATCCGGACAAGCTTTTCTAAGTTTATCAAGCCTTGAAAGATAATGATCCCTTGAATATTTACGGTTCATTCTCTTCAATACTCTGTCAGATCCTGATTGAACGGGCAAATGTATATGCCTGCATAATTTATCCGGGCTTTTAAAACTGTTAATCAGTTCATCTGAAAGATCTTTTGGATGTGAAGTGGTAAATCTGATTCTTAAAAGACCATCTATTCTATTAATAAGAGAAAGAAGTTCGGGAAATGAACACAGCCCTTCCTTTTTACCAAAACTGTTTACGTTCTGGCCAAGAAGAGTAACCTCTTTTATTCCAGATGCAACAAGACCTCGGATTTCATTAAGTATTTCCTCAGGAGTCCTGCTTGCCTCCCTGCCTCGCACAAAGGGAACCACACAGTATGTGCAAAAATTGTCACACCCCTGCATTATAGTCACAAAACTTGTAACTCTACTGGTATAATCTGCATCAATGCCAAAAACAGATTCGTCTATTCCTTCATGCATCCCAACATCAACTATGCGACATTTTTTAGCCTCTATTCTCTCTATCATAGCAGGCAGACGGCTTATAGCATGGGTTCCAAAAACAAGGTCAAGATATGGAACCCGCTGAAGCATTCTTGAGCCTTCCTGTTGCGCCACACATCCACCAACACCCAGAATAAGATCCGGCTTTTTTCTTTTAAGATCTGCAACCCGCCCTAAAAAGCTGAATACTTTCTGCTCTGCCTTTTCCCTTATAGCGCATGTATTTGCAATAATCAGATCAGCCTTCTCAATAGATGAGGTAGGTTTATACTCTAATGGTTCCAATCTTCTTTCAATCTGTTCGGAGTCATAAACATTCATCTGACATCCGATTGTATTAATGTATAAATATTTAGTGCTCATCAATCCTTTTTCTGTATCTTCTTATGAATAGTGATTTTTTTCATGTCCTGCATCTCTATTCTGACATCTGCGAATGAAGATACACCATAGCAGCTTTTATCCCTGTCCACGAAAAGCTCTACAATCTTCCCATCTTTTAAATTTACCACTGCCTTAACATCATTATCCTTTAAGAAAAACAAAACAGAATCTATTTTATCAAAATTGATAGATATATCAGCTTTGCCCAGTTTCCCTCCAAGATAAGTAAACCCGGCACAGGAAAATTTTTCAAGATCAATTGACACATCAGACTGATCTACAAGAGTTACCAGGTAGTTTTCTTCAGGCTCTGGTACTGTTAAATCCTCCTGCCCGACGCCTCCGCCCATTCCAAGGGCGCAAAAAAATATTATTACCACAAGGCTAAAATAAAGTGCTTTTTTCATTATAGTCCTCTCCCCATATATTTAACAAAATTAATAAGGCCTCATCACCTGCCAGTTAACAGTTAGCACCTAACACTTAACACTTTTTTTCGAAACAGCAGGCTCGATCATAATCTCTTTTTTAAGTTCCTGTAAAAGCATCTCAACATCATTTTCACATCCAGGAGAAATATGAAGAACCACAGAACCTGAGCTGGAGTCTATTGTTGTTAATGATGCAATGCCGTCATAAGCCTCAAAAATATATCTTAAAAAACAGATCTCTCTCCGATCAACACGAAAATATTTGCTTATGGTTTCCAATAAAATATAAAATCCAGAAAACAGTTGGTTTGTTAACATCAAAAGAACTCTAAAAAAAACAGGCTATCATTAAATCATTTTATTTTTCAATAAAAAATACTACAATACATTAAATGGGACTTTCAAATAACTCGTTTGCACGAATTTGACATAAGTTTTTGATTGTTTTATATATTTTACTTTTTGATAAAAATCAAACTTACGAGTCTGTTTTCAACCGCAG
>CAYYMU010000046.1:3076-13193 GCA_964472445.1 uncultured Desulfobacteraceae bacterium | reverse complement strand
TTTAATTGAAGTTAAGAATATAGAGCTGGAAATTAACGAGATAGAAAATGATATCGGAGCATTATAAGAGAATAAAAAAAATGATTGAATGGAAATCAAAAAAGATACAAAAGTAAAAGTCCAATACCGTCCTGAGCTGGACACAGGCGTACAGATTGAATCTTAATAATTGTGTTGGATAGATATCTAATTTCATGATATATATGATTATATAAAATTCATTATTAAAATTGTTGATGATGATTTATCTGAAATTGAAAGATTGTATTTGGAAGCTCAAGGTAATAGATAAAGATAAATTCACCATATCCGGCTTATGTAGAAAATATTCAGGGAGGTTTTCTAATGCTTAATCTAAAAGAACAGACCATAAAAGAACTGGATGAATTAAAGCCCAAGGCATTGGCGAAAGTATATGACCTGATAAACGAGCTAAAGCGAACGAATCGGGCCAAAAAAAGCAAAACAACCGCCACTGATTATATAAAGGTGAGGGAGGCGTTAAAACAATGCAAAGGGTCTCTATCTGAAGATATAATGCTGGAAAGAGAAGACAGGATATGAATCTATTCTTTGATACCTCAGCGCTGGTAAAGTTTTTCCATGAAGAAGAAGGGACAGATATTGTTACGGATCTGATTCTTGAACAGAATAATGAAGTATGGATTTCGGAGCTGGGACGGCTGGAATTCATAAGCGCCATTTTCAGGAGATTTCGTAACAAAGAGATGGATGAAGGGCAATTGAACACGGCAGTCGGTTCTTTTGAGAATCAAATTGCCGGATTCAATGTCGAATCTTTAGGACATGCTGTTCTTGAGCAAGCTGAGCTTTTTATTAAAACGCATGGAAGAGCATACGGACTCAAGGCTCTGGATGCATTACATCTTGGCGCTTTTTTAGTCTCATATCTGAAAAAGATTGGTCTTTTGTGGTGGCTGATGACAACCTTTGCAAGGTTGCGGAAGTCATTGGCTTTACCACTATAAATCCCTTGAAGGAAAGCGCAAAATGAGCAGGTGAACGTCTGTTTTGAACCGCAAATCTCAAGCATCATGTGCAATATTGTCAGGGAAAATGGGTTTACGCTGGAAGATCTGAAACGATTTAAAAACAGGATTCCCGCTTTGAAACGCTACAGGACAAAATACATCTTTCTTTGTCAGGAATAAGTTTGTCTGTTGTGCCACGCGCTGCTACATCTTTTCCATACAGTCTTTTGACAGGTTTTTATCAAATTCTACAGGGTAGCATCCATCAAAACAAGCCTTGCAGAATTTATCCTCAGGGTTATCTATACCTATTGAGCTGAGAAGACCCTCAAGACTGATATAATAAAGGGAGTCCAGGCCAAGCAAACAACGAAGCTCTTCAACTGACTTATTTGAGGCTATCAACTCACTCTTGGTCGGAAAATCTATGCCATAATGGCAGGGAAAACACAGTGGAGGAGAGCTGACGCGCATATGCACCCGCTTTACTCCTAATTCGCGCAGAGCTTTTACTCTTGTTTTAACCGTAGTGCCTCTTATTATTGAATCATCTGTTATAATAATATCTTTGCCTTTTAAAAGCTCTTTTACAGGATTCAGCTTTACCCTTACACTAAAATCACGCATGCTCTGTGTTGGTTGAATAAATGTTCTCCCAACATAGTGATTCCTGATCATTGCTGTCTCAAAGGGAATACCGGAGGCTTGTGAATAACCCAGGGCAGCATAGGTCCCGGAATCAGGAAAAGGCATTACCAGATCAGCGTCAACAGGGGATTCATGGGCAAGACATTTGCCGTGAGCCTTTCTTATTTCATATACATTTTTACCGTATATTGTGCTGTCCGGTCTTGCAAAATATATAAACTCAAATATGCAAAAGGCTCGTTTTGCAGCAGCAGGTGTTTTTATGCTTCTTACTCCTTTTTCGTCTATAATAACTATTTCACCTGGATCGAGTTCTCTTACAAATTTTGCCTCAACAAGATCAAGGGCACATGTTTCAGACGCAAGCACATATTGTCCGTTAAACTTACCAAGGCATAGAGGCCTGAAACCGTTTGGGTCTTTTATTCCGATAACTTCTCCTTTGCTGGTCAGCGCAATAAAAGAAAAAGCCCCTTTTAATCTGGAGACTGTATTTAAAAGAGCCTGCTCAAGGCCGAACTTGAGATTTCTGACAAAAAGATGAAGAAAAATCTCACTGTCCATTGTAGTTTGAAAAATTGAGCCGTTTTCTTCAAGTTCATCTTTAAGTATATGCGCGTTTACAAGATTACCGTTATGAGCCACAGCATAAGATTTTCTTCTATGACGAATAACAAAAGGCTGTGCATTGGAGAGTATTGAACTGCCTGTAGTGGAATAACGCACATGCCCTATTGCGCTTTCCCCTTCTAACTGTTCCAGATGAACAGCTTTAAAAACATCAGGTACAAGCCCCATTCCTTTATGGTCGATTATACTCCTGTTATTAACCACTGCTATTCCGGCGCTCTCCTGTCCTCTGTGCTGCAGAGCATATAGTCCAAAATAGGTTAGTTTCGAGGATTCAGGATGCCCATAAATTCCAAACAAGCCGCATGATTCACGCGGTTTTTCCGATAATATTCTCATTGTCACGCCTTTTAAAACTGTTTGAATGTATCAAAGATCGTTAGCAAAGAACCTGCTGATATATTGGGTTCTTCTCCAATTTAGTTAGAGAAAAGGGTCCAAGGATTCCAGGGGTCAAGGGTTCCAGGGTTCCAGGGGGGCAAGGGTTTCTTTTCTGATGTAATCCATGGTTTTCTTTCTTCCATATCCTTCTGCTATATCTTTCTTCCTTGAGCGCTGAGGGTTATCGCTTCACTACGTGTCACTCGAACCCTTGAATCCTTTGTACCCTCTGAGATCACACCCGCTCAATTAGAAATAACTCAGGTGAAGGTGGTTGTTGGACTTTTTAAGACGCCATCATCCTTGACTTGATTGATTATATTCCTGAATGGTTTTAACCGACATTTTTCTCTTCTTAATAGCTGAAATGCCTCTGCACATGGCCACAGCACCTGCGATTGTCGTTGCATAAGGCAGGCCATATTTTATTGCCGCATGCCTGATCTCATACCCGTCACGCCTGGTTTCTCCGCCAGAGCCAGTGTTTATTACAAGCTGTATCTCTTTGTTTTTTATTGAATCCACAACATGAGGCCGGCCAAAAGAAACCTTGTTTATAATTTTACTTTCAATACCGTGTTTGGCTAAAAATTCAGAAGTCCCGCGAGTTGCCACGATCTGGAAACCTATATTACGATAAAGGGATGCCACATCAAGCACAGCCTCTTTGTCATGATCCTTTACACTTATAAAAACAGTGCCGGAAACAGGCAGATTCTGGCCTGCCCCGAGCTGTGCCTTTGCATAAGCAGAACCGAATCTTGAATCAATTCCCATGACCTCTCCGGTTGATTTCATTTCCGGGCCAAGCAATGTATCAACATCAGGAAACCTGTCAAATGGAAGCACGGCCTCTTTTACTGAAACATGGTCTGGAATTCTTTCACAGGTAAGGCCAAGTTCATCCAGACTTCTGCCAAGCATAACCTTTGTGGCAAGCTTTGCAAAAGGCACGCCTGTTGCTTTGCTTACAAACGGAATTGTTCTGGAAGCCCTTGGATTTACTTCAAGCACATATATACAATTATCCTTGATTGCATACTGCACGTTCATAAGGCCGACAACATTTAATTCCGAGGCCATGGCTTTTGTAGCGTTTGCTATTTCTTCCAGAATGCTGGATTTTACGCTGTGGGGAGGAAGAACACATGCTGAATCGCCTGAATGTATGCCAGCCTCTTCGATATGCTCCATAATACCGCCGATAATGGTTGCCTTCCCATCTGAAATCGCATCCACATCAAGCTCAATAGCATCCTCCAGAAATTTGTCTATAAGCACCGGATGCTCAGGTGATGCCAGGATGGCAAGCCTTGTAAAAATTTCCAGATCCTTTTGGTTATATACTATCTTCATCGCTCTTCCGCCAAGCACATAGGAAGGCCTGACGATCACAGGATATCCGATTTCTTCTGCAACAGCCACGGCTCCTTCAACATCAACAGCAGTGCCGTTTGCAGGCTGAACAAGGCCAAGTTTATTTAACATGGCCTGAAAAAGCTCACGATCTTCAGCGCGATCAATGCTCTCAGGCTGTGTGCCTAATATGGAAACGCCGGACTCAAACAGAAAAGCAGAAAGGTTGAGAGGGGTCTGACCACCAAACTGGACAATTACTCCCATCGGCTTTTCTGTCTCAATAATATGAAGAACATCTTCCTTTGTAAGGGGTTCAAAATACAGCTTGTCAGATGTATCATAATCAGTGCTTACTGTTTCCGGGTTGCTGTTTACCATTATACTTTCAACGCCTTCTTCCCGGAGTGCGAATGAGGCATGAACACAACAGTAATCAAATTCAATTCCCTGCCCTATTCTGTTGGGGCCTCCGCCTAAAATTATCACTTTTTTTCTATTTGAAATTCTTGCTTCTTCTTCTGTTTCATAGGTGGAATAGTAATATGGTGTTGAAGCTTTAAATTCAGCAGCACACGTGTCAACAAGCTTGTAAACAGGGCGTATACCGGAGGCTTTGCGGTTTTTTGCCACTGTTTCTTCAGTGGAACCCGTAAGACAGGCTATCTGCATATCTGAAAAACCCCACGATTTTGCCTTATGTAACAGCAAAACTGAGGGCTCATCATCCCAGGCTTTAAAATTTGAAGCAATTTTCTGCTCAAGATCCACTATTTGTTTGAGCTGGTATAAAAACCATGGGTCAATGCCTGTTAATTTATAGATTGATTGAACAGACATTCCTTCTAACAAAGCATACCTGAGGTAAAATATCCTCTGTGAATTTGGAGTGGCAAGGTTCTGCTTGATTTCAGACAATAAAGGCATTTTACCTTTAAGATCTATAATATCATGTCCGTCAGCGCCAAAACCATAACGCCCGATTTCAAGAGATCTTAAACTTTTCTGCAGAGCTTCTTTAAAAGTTCTGCCGATTGCCATTGTTTCGCCTACAGACTTCATGGAGGTTGTAAGGTAATCGGCTGTTTCAGGAAATTTTTCAAAGGTCCAGCGGGGTATTTTTACAACGCAGTAATCAAGAGCCGGCTCAAAGGAAGCAAGGGTTTCTCCAGTAATGTCATTGGGAATTTCATCAAGAGTATAGCCAACTGCGAGTTTTGCGGCTATCTTCGCGATAGGAAAGCCAGTGGCTTTTGAAGCAAGAGCGCTGCTACGCGAAACCCTTGGATTCATTTCAACAACAATCATTTCTCCGTTTTCAGGATTAACAGCGAACTGCACATTTGAACCGCCTGTATCAACGCCAATCTCGCGCATAATTGCAATTGAAGCGTTTCTCATTACCTGATATTCTCTGTCGCTCAATGTCTGGGCTGGAGCAACAGTAATGCTGTCACCCGTATGTATGCCCATTGGGTCCATGTTTTCAATGGAACAGATAATAACGACATTATCATTATTATCACGCATTACCTCGAGTTCATATTCCTTCCATCCTAAAACTGACTGTTCAAGCATTATCTGATTGATTAAACTTGCATCCAGTCCCGCTCTCGACACTTTTTCCAGTTCTTCCGGATTATATACAACGCCTCCTCCGGTTCCTCCAAGGGTGAAACTCGGACGAATAATAATCGGAAATCCAATATCATCGGCAATCGCTCTGACACTTGCCATATCTTCTGCTATGCCGCTTTCTGGAATATTCAGCCCTATTTTCTCCATTGCATTTCGGAAAAGATTCCTGTCTTCGGCCTTTTTTATGGATTCAATTGAGGCTCCGATCATCTCAACATTAAATCTGTCAAGCACTCCCATTTCTGCG
Source organism: uncultured Desulfobacteraceae bacterium (assembly GCA_964472445.1). GTDB lineage: Bacteria > Desulfobacterota > Desulfobacteria > Desulfobacterales > ETH-SRB1 > CAYYMU01. The sequence continues at coordinate 7,301 of CAYYMU010000046.1, read as the reverse complement.
ACTTTTATGGCCATATTAAGCCCTGTCTGTCCGCCCAGTGTCGGAAGCAAAGCATCTGGTCGCTCCTTTTCAATCACCATTGCTATGGTTTCAGGAGTAACAGGTTCTATATAGGTTTTATCGGCTGTTTCAGGATCGGTCATGATTGTCGCAGGATTGCTGTTTATCAGAATGACCTCATAGCCCTCTTCTTTTAAAGCCTTGCACGCCTGTGTACCTGAATAATCAAATTCACATGCCTGGCTTATTATTATTGGACCAGCTCCGATTATAAGAATTTTATGTATGTCTGTACGTTTCGGCATTATTTAAAAAACTTTCGTAATTATTCAGCCACGGATTTACGCTGATTATCACTGATATTTTTTTACAAAAAACTCCATCTCTGTAGTTTCTTTATAGTTGTTAGCAAGGTACCTTTTGAGTTTATAACTCCTGTTATATTGAAAACTATCTGCGTTCATCTGTGCGAATCTGTGGCCGTATAAGCAGTTACATCATTTTTTTAAATTCATTAAAAAGATATCTTGAATCATGAGGGCCGGGTGATGCTTCCGGATGGTATTGCACTGAGAAAACCGGATATTTTGTGTGCCTGAAGCCTTCCAGGGTATTATCATTTAAATTTATATGCGTTATTTCCACGTCTTTACCATTCAGGCTGTCTATGTCTACTGCAAAACCATGGTTTTGAGAAGTAATCTCGACCTTTCCGGTTAAAAGATTCTTAACCGGCTGATTGGCGCCACGGTGTCCGAATTTTAATTTAAAAGTTTTTCCACCAAGAGCAAGCGCCATTAGCTGATGTCCCAGACATATTCCAAACATTGGTTTATATTCCAAAAGTTCCTTTATGGTTGCAACTGCATAGCTGACAGGTTCAGGGTCACCCGGACCATTTGAAAGGAAAATGCCATCCGGATTTAAAGCTTTTACAGTATCAGCAGATGTTGAAGCCGGCACAACAATGATTTCAAATCCTGCCTTTTCCAGGAGTCTTAAAATGTTATATTTTATTCCAAAATCAAAAGCTATAACCGAATGTTTCTTTCCTCTATATTTCCAAACATCTCCATCCGGCATTAAGTCGCGATCAACTGAAACCCGCTTTCCGTCAATCCAATAATAGGGAAAATCAGTAGTTACATCTCTCACAAGATCCTTCCCTAATATGCCGGGTATCTTTTTTGCTTTTTTCACGCATGATAACGGGTCAAGATCATGCGTTGAAATTAATGCCCGCATGGCTCCGGCATCCCGGATATGTCTTGTAAGAGCGCGTGTATCTAATTCTTCTATCCCGAGAATGCTCTTTCCATTAAAACCGGATTTTAAATAGTCACCAAGGGTGGAAGCAGATCTGAAATTGCTTGGAAAATTTTGATATTCTTTTACCAGGAAAGCGGCAACCTGAATGTTTTCAGACTCGACATCTTCAGAATTAACGCCGTAGTTTCCTATCAGAGGACAAGTCATTGTCACTATCTGCCCTTTATATGATGGATCGGTAAGAATCTCCTGGTAACCGGTCATGCTTGTATTAAACACAACTTCACCCCAGGCCTCTCCTGGCCCTGTAAATGACCGGCATGCAAAAGTACGTCCGTCTTCAAGCGCTAATAAAGCTTTCATGCCCTGTCCTCTGATCCCATAAGCACTAAGTTGTTTTGTAAACATTCACAGATTGCATTTATGCCATACGGGGTTGTTTTGAAATATGAACGTCCAACATCGAACATTGAACATCGAACGTCGAATAATGATGTCGCTCTGCTCTTCAAATTATTCCAACATCGAATGAAAAAACAAACACCCAACACCGATAATAGTTCAATTTTTTTTAAACTCTGTTTCTTCATCTTTTTCCATTCAACATTCGATGTTGGACGTTCGATTTTCGATGTTCATCTTTTCAGTGTGATAGGATTATTCGGCACAAGATTCCAGATTCCAGCGGGACATGCACCCGCGCAAAACCCACAGCCTATGCACCTTGTTTCATCCACGATATATTCAAACTCATTCTGTTCTTTTTCCTGTCTGCTGATAGCTGTTTCAGGACAGACAGTAACACAGATTCCGCAGTCTCTGCACGTTCCGCAGGAAGAGCATTGAGATCCGCAATGGTCAAGATCGTCAAAAGACTTTATCCTTGGATCAAAATATTCAAGAGATACCCGGCTGCGATCAATCATAAGGCGGTTATCGCCCATAGGACGTTTTCCGTCAATAATATCGATAATCGCATTCGCTGCCTTTCTGCCTGCTCCTATTGCATCTGTCAACAGCCCCGGCCTTACAACATCTCCAATGGCAAAGATTTTTGAGTCCGTTGTCTGATAGTGCTCATTTACTACAATAAATCCTCTCTCAGTGGCGACATTTTCAGGAAGAAATTGCAGATCAGGCACATCGCCGATAGATATTATAACTGTATCAGCAGGAATTATTTCTCCTGTTGTAAGCATTACCCCTTGTTCGGTAATCTCCTTTGTAAAGCAGGGCCACCTGAACTTTGCCCCGATAGACTCTGCGTTTTCCCTTTCCTTGCCAAATGAAGCAGGTTCCTGAACATCGATTAACAGGATTTCTTCAGCTCCAGAACTGTAAGCTTCTGATGCAACATCACAGCCGACATTTCCAGCGCCTATTATCACAACACGCTTTCCCGGTTTTGCCTTTCCCTGCTTTGCCTGTAATAAAAAGTCAAAGGCGGTAATCATCCTTTCTTTCCCGGGCACTGGAAGCATTCTGGATGTATATGCACCCGCGGCTATAACCATGAAGTCAAAATCTTCTCTTAATTGCTCCATTTCCTCTTTGTCAAGACGCTGCTGAAGACGCACATGAGATATTACTTTTTCAACTCTTTCCAGTTCGGTGGAAAAAACTTCGTAAGGAATACGGCTGTCCGGAATAACCGAAGCTATCTTTCCGCCCAATTTCTTTGCCATGTCATAAACAGTTGTTTTATGTCCCTGCATTCGAAGCTGCCAGGCCACTGATATTCCTGCCGGCCCTCCGCCAATTACAGCAATTTTTTTACCGTTTTCCAACGGCAGCTCCGGAAGATTCGCCTTTATACTTACCTGTCCGATCTTTGTTACATCAATTGGAGGCATGGAGCCTGAAATCCGGGCGCATGCCTGCATACATGGGTTTGGACATAGATACCCGCAAACTGTGGCTGGAAATGGCGTATATGAAAGAGCCATGTCCACAGCCTCATCCACACGACCATCGCGAATCATAGCCCATCTTTTATGAACAGGAATACCTATTGGGCAGGAGGCTTCACAGGGAGCCATATATTTCCGGTTTTCCCATACAGGAACAAAACGCCTTAAATCTCCGGTTGTAATTACTGGAACAGGACTCCTGTCAATATCTGTAAGATCGCCAATCAGACCTCCTTTGCCAAGCTCCTTATCCCAGATATCACGCCTGAAAGATTGAATGGATCTGCTCCGGCTTCCAATCCTTTCATGGGGAGATCGCGCAATTATAAGCTGCCAATCCTTCCTGTATGATATTTTTTCAAAAAGTTCGGGGCGTTTTATGCTTTTAAGAAAAATCTTAAGGTTTTTTATAAACCAGTTCCAATCTTCATCCTCAACAGGCACAATCTTTGAGTCCGCATGGCTGAATCCTCCGTAGGGGCCGCGAAAAAATATTTTGCCGCCGACCATGCCCACAAAAGGACGATATCCCAGAATATTGTCAGGAGTCTGGGCTTCAAAACCGCAGATGACTGAAATGCCCCCGGCCATGAATTCACCGAAATAATCTCCAACCGACCCCAGCACCCAAAGTTCAGGCGGGTCAAAGCGCGGATTATGTTTCGTCATGGTCATACCCCTTGCGCCGATACTGCCGCCCACATAAACTTTACCCTGCGCCATGCCGTTTGCGACGCCGTTTGAGGCATTTCCATGAATAATGATTTGCGCGCCTGCATTCAGCCAGCCAACATCATCGGAAACAGGCCCCATTATTTCTATATGTGTGTTTGGAAATCCGAGCGAACCGGTGCGCTGTCCACTATAACCGTCTATTTTTAGATGAACGGCTTCTTTACCGGCCTTCCACAACCGCCCGCCGATTCCATGCTGACCATAGGCTTTTATTTTAAGATATCTATATCCACGAGCAACAGCATCCTGAATCTCTTCTTCCAGAACACGTGAATCAAGACGATATCTGTCTTTTTTGCCGGAAATTATAT
>CAYYMU010000046.1:0-2976 GCA_964472445.1 uncultured Desulfobacteraceae bacterium | reverse complement strand
TTTATCCCCAGAGCATCAGACATGCCGATGGGCAGAGATGTTGATCTGCCCAGAGGCGCAACAATCTTCTTTAACTCAATATCAAAGCTGATAAAAACGTCCACAATTCGCTGCGCTACCTGTTCAGGGTCAAGCCGCCTGTAGAGACGGGGATCCTGGGAAGTAATTCCCTTTGGACACAGACCTATATTGCAGATATTGCACCTGTCAGATTCAGACCCCAGACATCCTGCTGCCGCCTCCATAATATACTTGCCGGCCTGCACTCCGCTTGCTCCCAGCATAATCAGAGCCGCTGCGTTAGCTGCAAGGTTCCCGGTTTTTCCCACACCCCCTGCTGCAAACAAAGGAATTTCATTCTGCATACCTACTTTGACAAGATTAAGATAACAGTCTCTAATATTACTCGCTATAGGATGTCCCATATGATTCATTGATACGTTATAAGCTGCTCCTGTTCCACCGTCTTCACCATCAATAGCAAGACCTGCGGCATAAGGATTTCGGGTCAGGTTGTTCAGAACAGCAAGCGCTGTTGAAGTACCTGAAATTTTAGGATATACAGGCACCCTGAAACCCCAGGCCATGCACATGGACTGTATCATCTTGGCCACAGACTCTTCTATGGAATATTGTGTCTGATGTGTCGGGGGACTCGGAAGGCTTATACCGGAAGGGACACCCCTGATGGCCGCTATCAGACTGTTGACCTTATGCCACATTAGCAGCCCGCCGTCTCCTGGCTTTGCTCCCTGACCATATTTTATTTCAATAGCGCATGGATCAACCTTCATCTCAGGTATGCTGTGAATAATCTCATCCCAGCCAAAATAACCGCTGGCAATCTGAAGTATTATATACTTTAAAAATCTGCTGCGAAGGAGTCTTGGAGGACAGCCGCCTTCTCCGGTACTTATACGAACAGGCATGCCCAGTTCTTCATTCAGATATGCCACACCCATCTGAAGGCCTTCCCACATATTGGGCGATAATGCGCCAAAAGACATCCCTCCTATGATTAACGGGTATATCTCCCTGACAGGTGGAATCCAGCCATTCTCTTCAACAAACTTAAGATTTTTTTCAGGCGGTAAAACCCTTCCTAAAAGAGTTCGAAGTTCAAATTCATGACGTCCTGCATCAAGAGCCGGATCGGTTAACATCGAAATCCTTATGAACTTGATCTGATCTAAAACAGAGCCGGGAACATTCCGTCTTCCCCCGCGTGTTCGAGGCTGCCCTCCCCTGTTAATATGAAACCTCAGTTTATCAGCCTCATCACTTCTTGCCGGTATAATCGCATCATTGGGACAAACCAGAGTGCACATCGCACATCCTACACAACTGTATGCAGGGTCGGTTTTCTGGCGTATTCCATAAAATATACCGTGATCATTCGATTGCGTTGCCCCGGGTTCAAGCGAAGTCTGGAGGATTCTCTTGCGAAATACGCCTAATTCAATAGCGTTGACAGGGCATATTGCAGTACATTTTCCACAGAGAGTGCATTTATCTTTATTCCACAAGATCTGCCATGGCAAATCTTTTACGCTTAATGTTGAAGGTGTAATTGCTGAGTTTGACAACATATTTTAACCTCCTTACGATCAGGACCGACTATGGCGGTATCAAGATGCATAGGTTGAAAATCTTTGCTCTTATCACGATCAGGTATTGCTGAATCAAGACCGCATATTTCAGAACAAAAACAAAAGAAACCGCTTTTTCCTCCAACCACGCCCGGCCGGAGTTTTTTACGGTCCTGGGCCATGAAAAGAGAATGATCGGGCAGGCATCCTATTACACAATTCGGGCCATCAATAATTAATTTTCTACAGGAATGTTTAAGATGCTTCAGAAATTTGTAGTCTGGATGATTTTTCAGATTTTTATCCTGAAGCGGAGTTATTACATGTTTATATGCCTCTATACTGAGTCCAAGTTTTGATATTGTATAATGCAAAATATGTGTGAATACTTCCGAGTCGGAGTGGTATCCTGTGTATCCTTCGAATCCACGTGACATCAAGTACTCCCTGATAGGAATAAAAGCTGTATTTTCTCCATTTGTCATAGTGGAAAACCCCTTTATAAAAAAAGGATGGCACGCATAAAGATTTATTTCATAATTGGTATTCTGCCTTCCCTGAGCCATGATGACCCTGGCGCCAATTTCCATACTGTCAATATTTAAATGTTCCGCGAGTTCAAGAGGATCTCCTGTTTCCTTTATCATGATCGTATCCGGCCAGAAAGAAAACACTATTATATCTCCCTTTTCTTCTCCCATTTTCTGAAGCTCAAGGCGTATAATTAATAATCTGCTGTGCAACTCACTGGTGCTCAGATTTTCCCATTCCTCAGGATATTCATATGCACGCAAAAGGTATACGCCACGTCTTGGCACCCCGGAAAGCAAAGTTTTAGGTGGTTTAATGGATATTCTGTATTTTGTCATAAATCCTATATCCATCATGAACCTGTCCAGACGCTTTAAGCCTTCTTCAGTGAAAATTCCTGACAAAATCGGCGCATCTTTCATGTTTTCAAAAGGGCCTGCCAGATCACGCAACAAAAGTCCCACGCCCGAACCATCATGCCCCTCCCGCATAACATCCAGCGCCCTTAATGCTATCATTGGAGACAAGGGTTCTTCACTGGTTAGCGCAATTAAACGGCACATATTCTTTCTCCTTATCTAAAACTCCGGAATTTATTATCCAACAACTTACTCTTGCTGTATAATTAAGCTTGGGTTAAACGGTTCACTGTTGCCAGTTTATAAATGGGCAGAATGCCTTATTTAAAATTCGACGTTTACCCGCCTTCGGCGTCGCCAGAGGCGACCAGGCTTGGACATTCGATGTTCTATGTTCACAGCGTTCATATCCTTGAACCCTGAACCTGAAACCGATCACTTTCTCTCACCTTGACGTAAAATATCGCCAGATACGCATCATGGTGTCATAGGGCATC
>CAYYMU010000045.1:5910-13352 GCA_964472445.1 uncultured Desulfobacteraceae bacterium | reverse complement strand
GTTTCTCGGTATTTGGGAAATGCTCAATAATCCGGATTTTAAACCCGTCGAATTCAACGGTTTTAAAAATCAGGCAGGAATCTTACTGATTGCTGAGAATTTTGGGAAGGTGAAGGTTTATGGCCTCGTAAAAAGTCATTTGTAAGCGACATTGAGCAGTTTTGGAAAGAGATTCAGATTGAGCCTGGCGTTAAAAATTGCAAGCTGTTTGAGGGCGTTAGCCCGAGTTCTTGCAATTTAGCCGGGATCAATATGAATCCCAAAAATGCGCATAGAGCGAACAAATCTTACTTTTTACGAGTTCATCAAGGTTAATTAAAAAAAATAAAAGCAATGGTATCGCAAAATGCGATACGTCATTAAAAGAAAGATATGAAAATCTGATGAAAATTGAGGTTAAAAATGGGTAAACCATAACACGAAAAACTCCAACCATTGGTTGGAGAAATCAGCTGGACAAAAAATATCCTGATTATGACCAAATGCAAAGATCCTCTGGAACGGTAGTTTTATATGTTGCATGTCAGGAAATTTGGATGGACCAAGGATGTCCTGATTCATCAGATTGAAAACAAAACCTATGAGAAGTATCTGCTGAATCAGACAAACTTTGACCAGACTCTGCCTGGAAAATACAAACATCAAGCAAAGCTGCCGGTAAAAGACCATTACACCTTCGATTTTCTGGACCTGGCAGAAAAACACAGCGAGCATGAACTGGAACAGACCCTGGTGAAGAATATCCGTAAATTTCTGATCGAAATGGGAGCGTGGTTTACCTTTGTGAGCAACCAGTTCACACAGTTCTATTGTGCCAACAAGAGAAAAATAGCACAATCACGGCACAATGCGAACTGTATAACATTTTGATATTCAAAGAAATATATTGGGCCATTTAAAGAAAATAAGCTTAATTCAGGCGCAAGTTTGGTGCAATCTGATCCGTTAACTATCTGTATATACAATTATTTTGTTATTTTCAATAATTGCGCTAAATATAATTAAAGCGCAAGTTAGACACAATCCGGCGCAATTAAACGGCACATCTTATTTTTTTCGGGTAATATGGTTAAATTTATACACACAGCAGACATACATCTCGATAGTCCATTAAAAGGGCTTGAGGCGCATGAAAATGCGCCTGTTGAGGAGATTCGTGGGGCAACGAGGCGGGCGTTTGATAATCTGATTGACTTGGCAATAGAGGAGGAGATTGATTTTATCCTTATTGCTGGTGATCTTTATGATGGTGATTGGAAGGACTACAATACAGGCCTCTTTTTCGCTTCCCGGATGGGCCGTTTGTCAAGGGCCGGGATCAAAGTTTTCATTGTCTCCGGCAATCACGATGCAGCTAATCAGATCACCAAAACCATGCCCTTGCCTGACAATGTGACTCTTTTTTCTCCCGGGAAAACCCAGTCTGTAAAACTCGATAACTTTGGCATTATCATCCATGGACAGAGCTATTCCTCCCGCGCTGTGACCGATAACCTTGCCTCCCAATACCCCCAGAACGATTCCAGCTATTTTAATATCGGCCTGCTTCATACATCCCTGACCGGCCGTGAGGGGCATGAGAATTATGCGCCATGTACTCTGGATGAACTAAAGTCAAAAGGCTATGACTATTGGGCATTGGGCCATGTTCACAAGCGGGAAATCGTTTCTGAAGATCCATGGATTGTTTTTCCAGGTAATATCCAGGGCCGCCATATCAAAGAAACCGGAGCCAAGGGCGCCACGCTGGTGACAGTGGAGGATGGGCGCATAACTGAGGTTGAAGAGCGCGAACTTGATGTGCTGCGCTGGGCTACCTGCCAGGTTGATCTGTCTGAGTGCGAGACCTCAGATAACGTTTATGATTTAGTTCGGCAGGGCTTTGAACAGAAACTTGACCAGGCGGACGGCAAGACCTTGGCCCTGCGTCTGGTTTTGACTGGAAGATGCCCTGTCCATGCCCAATTGCTTGATCGCACAGCGCAGTGGGCCGAGGAATTCCGGGGCATTGCCGCTGGATTCGGCGACGTGTGGCTAGAAAAAGTGAAGTTTCAGACAAGCCGCAAGAAGAGTCTTGAGGAAATTTTTGGCGAGGATACACCAATTGCCGGCCTTTTGCAGTCCATTCAACATCTGGAACTGGATAGCGATACTCTTTTGGGACTGGTGCCGGAGTTGTCTGCCTTGAAAAGCAAATTACCGGCTGAGATCCACAGCGGCGATGAGCCCTTTCTTGATCCATCTCCTGACAAAATAGCAGAGTTGCGTATTGAAGTGCAGGAACTCTTGATTGCCAAACTTCTTCAGCATGGAGGGACCAGATGAGGCTGAAGCGTCTCGATCTGAAAGCCTTTGGTCCTTTTACTAATCAGACACTGGAGTTTAACTCCGAGGAGCCTGGTTTCCATATAATTTTTGGCCCGAACGAGGCAGGCAAAAGTAGTTCACTCCGGGCACTCAAGGCCCTGCTGTATGGGTTTTCTCAACAGACGCCTGACAATTTCATTCATAACTATGATCAACTACTGGTCGGTGGCTGTCTTGAAAATAGCGCTGGAGAAGAGATTATCTTTCAGCGTCGAAAAAAGCGTATCGGCGATGTTATTGATGAGGCGGGTAATCCCCTTGATTTGGGTGTCCTGGCTCCATTTCTCCACGGCCTTGAACCGGAAATCTTTGAATCCCTCTACGGCATTAATCATGACAGTTTAGTACGAGGCGGTAAAGAAATTCTTGCCCAGAAGGGCGAGGTGGGCCAAGCCCTGTTCGCCGCTGGCGCAGGCATCTCCTCACTGCGAGAGGTCATTGATCAACTTGAAAAAGAGGCGTCAGACCTGTTCAAGTCGGCAGGGCAAGTGCCGGAAATCAACAAGGCTGTCAAAAGATTCAAAGAACTGCAGAAAGAGGTCAAGGCGACCAGCCTTTCTTCCAGGGACTGGAAAAGTCATCAGAAAGCCATGGAAAATGCTGTGGCGCAGCGGGCCGGTTTAGAGAAAGAGCGGGGTTATAAGGATAAAGAGTTGCGTCGTCTGGAGCGGCTGGAGCAGGCCATTCCTGAGCTGGCTTCTTTGAAATCCTGGCAGGACCAGCTGTTGGCCTTGGGCGAGGTTGTTCTCCTGAACCCGGATTTTTCTGAAATGCACCAGCAGGTCAACCAGAAAATGCGTGACGCCAAGCTGCAGTTACAGAAAGATACTGATCGCCAAGTAAAACTTGAAATAAAACGCAAGGCTATATCGTTTAATAAGGATCTCCTGAACCAGGGAGAGATGGTGGATGATTTTCATCAGCGGCTTGGTGAATACCGCAAGGGGCAGAAAGACAGCCCGGAAAGAAAAGGCATGCGGATCAGCCTTCGTAGAGAGGCAGCCCGCTTGTTGCAGCAGGTGCGGCCGGATTTGACTCTGGAAGAGGCGGAGACTCTGCGGCCTGTGCTTGCCAGGAAAAGAACTGTGCAGACATTAAGCTCCAAATATGAGGCAATAAACCAGCAGCTTACGCTGGCACAGAAACAGGGCAAGGCAGCGGAGCAGGAGCGTAAGGAGGTAAAGAAAGACCTGGCTGCAATGCCTGAGGCCAGGGAGCCTCAGGGCCTTTTTCAGGCCGTGAAGCTGGCGCAAAAGGCTGGGGATGTTGATGCACAGATGGAAAAGAGTGTGAGTGATGTTGACCTGAACAAAAAAGAATGCCTTGTAGAACTCAAGCGAATTGGCCTTTGGTCTGGTGATTTGGCCGCACTCATGGAACTCTCTTTGCCACTTTCTGAAACTGCACAGCAGTTTGAAAATCGTTACAGTGAGATTGCTGATGAAAGGCGTGAGATTGAAAAGAATCGTAAAAATAATGAGAAGGATCTGAAGAACGCTCTGGGTGAGATCAAAAAAGTGGAATATGCCGGCGAAGTTCCTTCAGAGCAGGATTTGGCACAAACCCGTGAAAAACGGGATCAGGGTTGGCAACTTTTGCGGCGGCAGTGGCTTGATCAGGAGGATGTTAACAAAGAAAGTCATTTTTATGATCCCGAGCAGCCGCTTCCTGAGGCCTATGAGGGATATGTGGGGCAAGCGGATATTATTGCCGACCGGCTGCGCCGGGAGGCAGACAGGGTAGCCAATGCAGCGGCCTTTCGTGCTCATGTAGAAACCCTGCAAGAGACCCTGGCAGAGAATGACAGAGATAAAGAGGCGTTTGATCTGCGAGCACGAGAACTTGATGAAGCCTGGATCCGCGCATGGCAACCTGTTGGAATTACCCCGCTATCCCCAAAGGAAATGAGCGGCTGGCTGGTTGAGATGGATAAACTTCGCTTCAAGGTAGCTGACATCTTCAAAAAGGAGCAGGGAATCGGGCTGTATGTGAAGCAAAGGAAAGATCTTAAGCGGGCGATACAAAAAGAGCTTAATTCCATGGGTGAGAAGGGAATGCCTGCCGGTGAAGAGCTCGGTCCTGTTCTGATTTTAGCGGAGACTGTTCTGGATAGGATTGCCGGCCGGAAGACGGATCTTGAAAAATTAAAAGAGAGGCAGGAAAAAGCGGAAAAGGTTTTTCATCAGGCAGAGGAAGATCTTAAATCTGCACAGGAGGCCCTGGCCAAGTGGCAGGAGCAGTGGCAAAAGGCGCTTTTTGGTTTGGGACTTAAGGACGAGGTCTCCACTCTTGAAGCCATTGACCTTATTGAAACCCTGCAGAACTGCTTTGACAAGTTGAAAGAGGCAGATGATCTTAAAAAACGCATTGACGGCATTGATCGTGATGCGGCTGAGCTTGAAAAGGAGATTAATGCCCTGCTTGAGAAGGTGGCCCCTGACATGTTGGCCTTGCCTCTGGACCAGGCAATTCTGCAATTGCGGACCATGCTCAGTCAGGCACAAAAGGATGGCGCCCTGAATGACGAACTTTCTGAGGAGTTGGACTTGCTGGAGGAAGAGGTCTCTGCGGCCAGAAAAACTTTGCAAAGCGCAAATGAGCAGATGGATGAACTCCTTCGGGTAGCAAAATGTGAAAAACCGGAAGAGTTGCCGGCGGTAATCGGCAAGTTTACGGAATATCAGAGGTTGCAGGAGAAAATTTCTGATACCGAGGCAATTCTGGCCAAAATCAGGGCGGGTGTGCGAATTGAAGAGCTTGTCACACAGGCGGCGGAGGTTAATGTCGATGAATTGCCCAGCCTGATAGAGTCGCTGAATAGAGATATTAAAGAAAATATAAATCCTGAAATCAATAGAATTTCTCAGGTGATAGGTGAAGAAAACACCAGACTTGCCGCCATGGATGGCAGTGCCAAGGCTGCTGAGACAGCCGAGAAAATGGAACAGGAACTGGCCCGGATACGCCGTCTGGCTGAGAGGTATGCGCTGTTAAAGCTGGCCTCCAAAATTTTGCAGCAGGAAATCGAACGCTACAGAGAAGAACATCAGGACCCGGTTTTAAAAATTGCCTCTGGGTATTTTAACGATTTGACCATGGGCTCCTTTGCCGGTCTGCGCACCGATGTAGATGATAAAGGCGAACCTGTTCTCGTCGGTGTACGGCCGGATAACTTGCGTCTGACAGTGGAAAAAATGAGTTCGGGAACCCGTGACCAGCTTTTCCTTGCCCTGCGCCTGGCCACCCTTGAGTGGCGCTTTGAAACCAGCGAACCAATGCCATTTATTGTAGATGATATTCTGATCAACTTTGATGATGATCGATCCAGGGCGACCCTCACGGTCCTGGCTGATTTATCAAAGAAAAACCAGGTGATTCTTTTTACCCACCACAGGCAGATTGTGGAAGAGGCGAAAAGCATTAAAGGCAAACGAGCAATTCAAATCCACGAATTGTGAGTAAAAAATTTAAAGTGTGTAATTTTAAAGTTTTTTGACCGTCATTCAAGGGTATGGGGCAGACAACAGGCATTATGGAATCTTTAGGGAGATGAGAATAGATAGAAACGTAATTTGGACGTAGAGGAAGTGTAGGATGGCCAACCACAAACCAAAAGGAAATCATGACAAAAAGCTGATAAGCAATAGTACGGCGGAGTTTTTGATTTTTACAGGTCAAGCCGGTGAGCAGAGCATTGAAGCCCGCTATGAGGATGAAACGATATGGTTGACATAAGCATAAGGGATCTGCCTTTGACCCATGAGTAATCTGTTTTCTTTTATTTCAATATTTTTTCTGGTTTTTTATCTTTATTCTTAAACTTCTATACCCTCTTGGATCTTGGCCAATCAAACAATATGGGTCAAAGGCAGACTTAACCCCATTTCCCCAAGGCAGCCCGATGGTATCCGGAAAACACGAATTCTATTGCGCCATATAAAAAGAAATAGCGCAATCGTGGCGCAATTAAATATGTATAACTGTTTGATATACAATGAATTATATTGCGCCGCCTATTACAGTGATAATTGTTTTGATGCAATAAAAAACGCAATAGGCGACTTGCGGGACGTCCAGGCGACTTGCGGTCCATAAATAAGTAAATAGCTATCTTTTAAGCATGGAAAGAGTTGCGGTACATCCGTTTATAAGTTGACGCGGTAAAGACAAGGGGTCAAAACAGTGGAAAAAGGTCCAAAAGGTTAAAGAAATCTTTGGTTTAGCGTAATAAAAAGATAAAGAGGCGGTTGAATGAGGTTTAAAAAACTTTTTGACTTTTATATGTTTTATCAATATAGTTGATGACTATAATTCTGGTCAACTAAAAAAGAGGTATTTTTATGCAAACATTATCATTGTCTGAAGTTAAGATGAAACTTAGCGAGCTTGTTGAAAAAGTCCACTCAACTGACGAGGAGGTCGTAATTACAAAAAACGGCAGACCTTCGGCTGTACTGGTAAGTCCTGATGAATTTGGAAGCTGGAAAGAGACTCTTGAAATCGTTTCCGACCGAGACATGATGGACGAAATCAAACAGGGGCTTGAGGCGCTCAAGAAGAAAACCAGGCTTTATACGCTTGAGGAATTATTTTAGCATCAAATAGCCATTCTCGGACACCCTGTTAGGAGCAAAACATATGACGGTGACTTATAAGCTCAGAATGCCGGATGAAACAGCAAATTTTATCCGGCATATGCATCCTGAAATAAAGAAAAAGATTAAATCATCTCTTGAAATTATTTTATCAAATCCCCAGGCAGGAAAATCGTTGAGGGCTGAACCGACAGGTCTAAAGAGTTTCAGGCCAGGTCGATTCAGGATTATCTATAAGATATCTTCAAAACAGATTATAAATATTGTGGCTATTGGCCCGCGAAGTATAATATATGAAATTACTTACAGACTTTTGAAAAATGAAACAGATCAGAATAAATAATTCCGGAGCTAAACTAAAAAAAATTTTACATACACCAAAAAACATAAATGAATACTTCTCTGGCAGGTGGTGAGCGCCGTTCTTTTAACTCACAATAATTCTTTCTTTTGGTTCCGCCAGCACCTCTCCAATAACTG
>CAYYMU010000045.1:0-5810 GCA_964472445.1 uncultured Desulfobacteraceae bacterium | reverse complement strand
TTTTAACTCACAATAATTCTTTCTTTTGGTTCCGCCAGCACCTCTCCAATAACTGCGGCGCAATCTATCCCTTTTTTCTTTAATTCATTTACCAGGTCGCCTGCGCTTTCACTTTCCACACAAATCAGCAGCCCCCCGGATGTCTGGGGATCATACATGATATCCACAACAGCCTGTTTTACGGAAGGATAAACCTCTACCATAGCCTCACGAAACTCCCTGTTTTTATAGGCTCCGGCCGGCACAAGCCCCATTGCTGCATAATCAAAGGCCTGAGGAATTATCGGTATCATTTCAGACCAGAGATTAATTCCAGACCCGGAATCTATTACCATTTCAGCAACATGACCTATCAGGCCGAAACCGGTAATATCGGTGCATGCATGGACAGGAAAGCCTTCCATTGCTTGAGCAGCATCCCTGTTAAGTTCAGCCATAAGATGTGTAACAAATTCTATGGCTTCATCTGAAGCAAGTCCGCCTTTAATGGCTGTGTTAATGATACCGGTGCCAAGCGGTTTGGTAAGTATTAAACTGTCTCCGGCCTTAAGATTCTTTTTTCTAAGAATTTGATCAGGATGGATCAGCCCTGTGACAGACAAGCCATATTTAAGTTCTTTGTCCTCTACGCTGTGGCCGCCCACCAGTACTACACCAGCCTCTTTCATCTTATCCAGGCCTCCCTGGAGAATCTGGCGAAGAACAGATATGTCCATATCTTTTATTGGAAATGCTACAAGATTCATAGCCGTCTTTGGAATACCGCCCATGGCATAGACATCGCTCAGTGCGTTGGCGGCAGCTATCTGGCCAAACCAGTATGGATCATCTACAATCGGCGTAAAAAAATCTACGGTCTGGATAATAGCAATATCCTCTGTTATTTTATAAACACCAGCGTCATCCGCGCTGTCTAGACCTACGATAAGATTTGGATCAGTCGGAAACTCCAACCCGCATAATGCTCTGTCCAGGTCCCCTGGAGGCAATTTAGAAGCTCAACCCGATCCTGCAACTGTTTCAGTAAGTCGAAGCTTTTTTACTTTCTGTTCCACCATTATTTTTTTTCCTTATATATTAATTACCTTGTCAGCCAACTGCATGGCTGTCACGATATCAAGCATATTAGTTGTTTCTCCTACCTGTTTTTTATCAAGCAGATTGAAATGGGTCAGGCAGGTCCCGCAAACCAGGATATGAAGCCCGTCTTTTTCATACTCTTTAAGAAAAGGCAATACCTCAGATCCCTTAATTGTAAGCTTAACGCCGTTGTTCACAAAAACCAGCCGCCACAGTTCAGGCCCCATCTCCTTGAATGTCTTGATATAGCTGATCATAAGCTTTAAACCAAGCTCATCATCGCCAAAACCCATGCGATCAGTAGCCAGCATAACCATGATTTTCTTTATGTCTGTTTCTGTTTTATTATCAGTTAAATTTTCAGAAGCAATACCCTGCTTTCTCTTGCCGATAATATGAAAATCCTTACCTTTAGACTCTACAGAGGTTTCAAAATTACGCGATTCTAAAAATCTGCAAACATTTTGTCTGGATGCCTCGTTGTCGACAATAACTTTAATTAAACTGATACTTGCTTCTTCAATAGCTGCTTTGGTACGCAAGACCGGAGCTGGGCACGCTAAACCCCTTACATCAATTTCCTCCATCATTTCTCCTTAAAAAACTAAGTAAACGGGCATGCAAGTTCATTTACATCAAAAATATGTTTAACACCGCAAAACGGGCATGAAGATAAAAGTTCAACCTTTGCATTCCATGTTTTGTTTCCAGACTCGTTAGTAAAAATTCCACGGTCATCAATAACCCTGAAATTATCGCTTTCAAAAACCCTGTTATACTCAGGACAAACAAATATAAATTTCATTTTGTGAGAACTGCCTTTTCCAGCAGAATTTCCTTAAGCGCTCTGGGTATCTGTTCTATAATCTCTATCACCTGGGTGGCCGGCGTTGGCCTGGCATAATAACCAGCCAGTCTGTTCACCTTTGCAGCAACAATAGCGGCGTTGCTGATTTCCATTTTCGATTCAATCAAGGCCGCTGCAATGCCGGTAAGTGTATCTCCTGTGCCGCCAATAGCTTCCATAGCCTCGCATGCAGGACTGTCAACCGTTGCCTTAATTCCATCCTTGTCAGCCAGATAATCCTTTTCCCCTTTAACAAGTAAAAAACGAGAACCATTATTATGTTTATATGCTCGTTTAATCAGATCCGGCACACGCTTTTCATCCTGAAGAATAAATCCCCGCGTATAAAATGGATGCGGTGCCTCTTCATCAGCCAGAAAGGCCAGTTCTCCAACATCTGGTGTAAACAGATCATATGAAGCAGCCTGGCCGCTCATCTTTGCGGCATACATGAATCCAGCATCAGCAATCAGGATTGGCCTTTCTGCCATCTCTTCTATAGCAAATAAAACACGGTTGTGCCAATCTACATCTGGCTGAAGATAATGAAATGCAATAGAAGAAAAATCAGATCGGCCAAAATTTTCAGCCAGATATTTATAAAGTCTGCGGCTGCCTTCTCCAAGGCCGATATCTCCGACCAGATATCCGAAAAAGCCGGACTGTCCCAGGACTTCTCCGGTTTTAACTGCCGCTGCCAGCAGGGCCGGAGTTCCGCGGTTAACATGAACCTGTTTATCCTGGATACAAATTATATCGTTCTTCAGACTGATTTCCCCTGCTGTAATGGGGAATTTTTGATCAGGAACAGTTCCGATTATTGCGAGCATTGCTTCAACATCTCCTCATAAGCCAGTTGCAGTGCATATCCGCATAGAGTATGACCTATCTGTCTGGGATTTGGTGCTGACAGCAATGATTTGCCAACCATTTCCTGAGCCAGATAAGGAACATCAGGGCAACCGCCGCCTGAAACATTTACAATATTTAAAGTCTCTTTTTCAACAGTTAGTTTCATGTTGGCAGCCCTGACCATCAAATACCTACCAAAATCTTTGATCTGAAAAAGATTCACAGGATGCAGTAGAGGACTGCTGACAGGGACTGTATCTTTTGGGACAATTCCGGCATTCTGGAGCGTTCTTAATATATTCAGTTCTTCTATAAGTGGAAACTCGATAACAAGATCGCAGCCGGTTTGGATCTCAGGCGGCGGCCCCATAACCCGGATTTCCCATCCTGATTCCTTAAGAACGCTCTCAGCACGGATTACCTCGCTGGTATGTTCAAATACCAGTATGCCTCTGTCCTGATCAGATTTTACTATTTTTTTTCGTTTTTTTGGTTTTAAAAACCCTAAGAATGACAATTTCTATTCCTTTTGTAATGGTTAAGCCTCCTAAGACATCAGAATCATAATTCATAATTTGGGAATTGCGAATTTAAGAATTCAGGGATTAAAGGCATCCTGCTTATTTCAATCCCTTAATTCTTCCTGATAGTAAGCTGATACCCTTCCCTATCTTCCTTGATATCAGCAACCTCCCATCCCTGGCTTTGCACGGCCCGGCTCACATTTTCCTTTGAGGTGTCTGTATCTACCTTTACTGTTATTTCACCCTTTTGTATTTCTTTGATTTTATCTAAAGTCATCAAAACCGGTTGAGGACAGGAGAGCCCTCCGGCATCAATAATTATACTCATAATTTTACCCTCCTTAAATTACTTTTTCCTCATCGTAAACCCGATAAACAAACAGACTATAAGACCGATAATAACTGCCGCAACACCATGTGGCCCAACTCCCTTAGGCGAGCTGGCCAGACCGAAATTGTGGGCAAAACCTGCTCCCACTATCATACCCATCACAAAAACAGCAGAATCACCGTCGCCTTCGCCGGCTAAAAAAAGCTGCCGTCCAGGGCATCCCCCTGCCAGAGCAAAAGCAAGCCCTGCCAAAACCATACCGCCAAAATTCCAGATTTGCATGGTATGGGCCACTGGCTGCTTAACAAAACCCGGGTGAAACTGCCCAAGAATCAGATTTACGACAAATGCGCTTACCACAAGAGAAATAATTCCGAAAAAAAGATGGGCATGTTTAAACAGAATTAAATCCCTGAAAGCGCCCATAGTACAAAAACGGCTTCTCTGTGCGGCGAATCCAATGGCAAGCCCTACCAGCAGAGAAATAATAAGGGGTGCATGCATTACGCCAGGACCTTTTACACTGTAAAAAAGGATTCCGCTTTTAGCTTCTCCTTTAATTTGAGGAAAAATGAGCATTAGTATAAGAAAACCAGCCATAATCAAAGGTAATAACCATCCAGCCGAGGTATATGTCTTCTGAACACGCCCCAGGTTATATCCACCCTTTAGAAAAAGCGTGCCTATCCAGATACCTCCTATCAGTCCTAACAGACCAAAAATTGCATTCCCGTCTCCACCGGCAAGACGCAGGATTGCACGCCATGGACATCCCAGAAAAACAAGAGCCCCGATCATGGCAAAGACGCCTAACACGAACCTCACGATCGGCGCTGAACCCATCCTGGGTCTGAATTCATTAAAAAGATAAGCAGCTATGAGCGACCCTAACACAAAACCTATAATCTCAGGCCTCATGTACTGGACTACTCCAGCCCGGTGGAGCCCCAGCGCACCCGCGATATCCCTTTCAAAGCATGCCACACAAATACCCATGTTTCCGGGATTTCCCAGCCTTTGCAAGAGAGCCGCAAGCACACCTATAAAAGCCCCCACACCAATAATCCCCCAACGCGTTGCAAAAATGTTTTTCTTCATTATTGATTAAACTCCTCCTTTCAAAGGTCTCACCACTTGACCGATTATAAGCAAAGCAAGTTTAAGCCCGGCCAACACAATATAAAGGATATCCCTATTTGTAAAACTGGAATATCCGATAATAAAAATGATTTTTATAGACAAAAACTATTATGGTCTGTTAAATATTTTTTCATTAACAACTTGACATTGTATAAAAATATATTATTATCTACCCTGTGTATTGGTAAGAGCCCCTTGAAAAACATTGAATTTTGTTCAAATGCAAGAAGGGCTAAAAATTTTAACCTTAGGAATATATTAAATATTTCGAGGATTAATCAGCCTCAGGCTGATTAAAATTTGAACCTGAATCAGCTATTGAGCAAAAAAGGTGTTTCGCAAAGGTCTCGACAAATATACGCATTTAAAGGCAGGTTTCGTTCCGAAGGAAATACCCATTTGTCAAAATATCCATTTGTCAAAAGTGGCAGCCTAAAGTTTGGAACCATAATTTTTTTTTAAGAGGAGGGTGTCACATGGCTAATGGAATAGTAAAATGGTTTAGCGACAAAAAAGGCTACGGTTTTATTGAACAAGAAGAAGGACAGGATGTATTTGTTCATCATTCAGGAATTAATGGGGATGGGTTCAAGACTCTCAATGATGGCGATCGGGTTACTTTTGATGTAGAGCAGGGAAGTAAAGGCCCAGCTGCAGTCAATGTAGTCGTAGTTTAGAACATAACTTTAAACAACAAAAGGCGTTTTATCGAATTTTGATAAAACGCCTTTTTTATTTCCTTCCATTTTCAACGGTCTGTTTTATTTGATGGGATCGTAAAAAGTAAAACTTGTTCGCTCTGTGAGCATTTTTGGGATTCCAAAAATGCTCAATGTCACTTACAAATGATTTTCAAATAACTAAACTGTAGTTTTTGCCGGTTATCGCATCAGTTATAATTAAATTAAAACCAGAAAAAACTCATGTATAACAAATCGTAAACAAAGAACCGGCCATAATAAAAACAGCAATTGTGCTAACGATTTAATCTTTTATTAATAACAATATATCAACAGGTTCTTTGCTAACGATTTTT
>CAYYMU010000044.1:0-14041 GCA_964472445.1 uncultured Desulfobacteraceae bacterium | reverse complement strand
TATTTTTGGGTATAATATACCCCAAAATTTTACTTGACTTTCCACGGATTAACTGCCCCGTAGCTCCGGCAGATGGTACTGGGGTGGTTGAAATCTTCGCCGTCCTTGAACTTAAACAAAATTGAGCATTTTTCAAAGGTCTCAAAATATCAGAGGGAAAACATGGAAAAACAATTTCTAATTGACGACTTTAAAGCAGGCGAGGCATGGCGTCTTTTTAAGATTATGGGTGAATTTGTTGAAGGGACTGAAACTCTCCATGATGTCGGGGTTGCTATCAGCATATTCGGGTCGTCAAGAATAAAGCCCGTTGATCCTGTTTATAAAAAAACCGAGGAAATCGCATCTCTTTTTGCAAAAAATAATTTTGCGGTAATTACAGGCGGCGGCGGCGGAGTAATGGAGGCAGCCAATAAAGGAGCGGTAACAGCAGGCGGCGCTTCTGTCGGTCTGAATATTACTCTTCCTTTTGAGCAAAAACCAAACGAATATTCCAACGTTAAACTCTCGTTTAATTATTTTTTTATCCGCAAGGTGATGTTTGTCAAGTATTCTACGGCTTATATAATAATGCCCGGTGGTTTTGGAACACTGGATGAATTATTTGAATCAATTACGCTGATTCAGACTCATCGTATAAAACCTTTTCCTGTAATTTTAGTTGGTTATGATTATTGGTCAGGACTCGTTGAATGGATTAAATCCCGTTTGCTTGAAAACAAAATGATATCAACTGAAGATCTTGATATTTTACAGATCATGGATGATCCACAAGAAATT
Source organism: uncultured Desulfobacteraceae bacterium (assembly GCA_964472445.1). Classification (GTDB taxonomy): domain Bacteria; phylum Desulfobacterota; class Desulfobacteria; order Desulfobacterales; family ETH-SRB1; genus CAYYMU01. The sequence continues at coordinate 13,261 of CAYYMU010000044.1, read as the reverse complement.
GTAAAAGCAGTAAAAAAGGTAGTAATTGTTTAAAAAAAGACAAATGGCTTTTAGCAGGAAACATTTTTCAAAGATTTCTATTATGCTTTGGCTGGTGGCATTTATATGTTTATCAGCAAGCCAGTGCCATGCTGATGTATACAGGTATGTCAGCAGCAGCGGTGTCCTGCATTTTACCAATGTGCCGACATCATCCAACTATAGAATTTACATCAAAGAAAGAAATTCAAGGTGTTCAAGGGTCTACTCTAAAAACAGGTATGATGAGATAATAGACACTGCATCGAAAAAACACAGTATTTCCTTTTCCCTGCTTAAAGCTGTAATTAATGTTGAGTCGGATTTTAACCCAAAGGCTGTGTCAAAAGCAGGAGCTATCGGGCTTATGCAAATCATGCCGCAGAATATCACGAGCCTTTGCATAAAGGATCCATTTAACCCCGCAGAAAATATAATGGGAGGAGCCCTTTATTTAAAAAAACTTTTAGAACGATATAACGGGCAATTGCCGATGGCGCTTGCCGCTTATAACGCCGGCCCAACCATGGTTGACCGTTACAGGGCTATTCCACCCATTAATGAAACAGAAGATTATGTTGAAAAAGTGATGAACTGTTATAATAATTATAAAAAAAACAGTTATTAGACCTGAAATACAAAACCAGATCTGGATTTGTAGACTGATGAAGTCATTATTTTGCAGGGCTGCGAACAATCAGAACAGAGCATGGAGCTTTATGCGCCAATCTTTTTGCTACGCTGCCGAATAAGACCAGCCCCATACCTGAGAGCCCGGATGCGCCGACCACTACGATGTCAATATGTTTTTTTTCAAGAAAGGTTAATATTTCAGAAGAAATATGCCCGGTTAAAACAATAATTTCATAATCAACATGGCCATTGAGTCTGCTGCCTAATTCCTTCTGCATGCGTTCTTCTATGCTCAGTATCAGTGCCTTGCTGTCCTCTACCGGCAGAACCCATTCAGGATCACTTGTTAGAGGATTGATCGCCGGGGGTATTACATGAATCAAAAAAAGTCTGGCCTTGTATTTTCTGGCTAAATCAAAGGCTTCAACAAATGCTACTTCAGCATTTTTTGAAAAATCTGTACAAAAAGCAATTTTTTTTATTGGCATGGCATCCTCCTTTTGATGTTTACTTAACTGTTGACAAACTTGTCTCAATTTCTCTTGCAATATCAACAGCCGTCTTTTTGGGATCCTTTGAATCTCTTATAGGTCTTCCGATAACAAGATAGTCTGATCCGTTTTTTATTGCCTGGGCAGGTGTGGTTATACGTTGCTGATCGTCTTTTTTAATGTTGTTTTTAGACGGACGTATTCCAGGAGTGACTGCGATAAAATCTGCTCCAAATTTCTCCTTTATCATTTTAACCTCTAGCCCTGAACACACAACACCTGAACAGCCTGAATCTTTGGCAGCAGCAGCTCTCTGCATAACAAGCATTGACATGCTGGAGGCAAATTCGGGCCGCAGGCCTGCAGCAAGGATATCTTTTTCAGACACACTTGTTAATACAGTTACTCCAAGCACTCCTACTTTCCCTTTGCTTCCGGCAACAGCGGCCTTCAGCATATCTTTGCTTTCTCCGCAATGAACAGTTGCAAGACTGACGCCTGAATCGGCAATGATTTCCATTGCCCGGAAGACAGTTTCCGGGATATCATGAAGTTTTAAATCCAGAAATACCTTTGCTGATCCGCACTTGTTTATATATTCTATTATTTCAGGCCCTGAACTGATAAAAAGTTCCAGCCCTACCTTAAACATGCCCACATCTTCTGAAAGAAGTTCAACAAAATGTTTTGCTTCTCTTAGAGACGGGACATCCAGCGGGAAAACAATATATTTTTTTGCCTGCTTTACAGTTGTCATGATAATTTTTTACCATAAAATTTGTAATTAAAAAAACCAGCATCTTTTACATATCATACTGCTGCTTAATCCACGACATATATTCGCCGCTTTTTATTCTGTTTGTCCAATCAGTATTATCAACATACCATTTAATGGTTTTTTTTATTCCGGTTTTAAACGATTCAGCGGGAACCCAGCCGAGTTCTGTCTCAAGCTTATTGAAATCAATGGCATATCTTTGATCATGACCCGGTCTGTCCTTTACAAAAGCAATTAAATCCTTTTTAGGGATATTGTCTGCCTCTGGATACAGTTCATCAAGCGAATCACATATCATACTTACCACATCTATATTCTGCATTTCGCAATTTCCGCCTATATTATATGTTTCTCCGCGTCTGCCCTTTTTCATAATAAGCCAGACAGCCCTGCAATGATCTTTTACATATAACCAGTCTCTTACATTAATGCCTTTTCCATAAACCGGAATAGGTTTGCCTTCAAGCGCATTTAAGACAGTAAGCGGAATAAGCTTTTCCGGAAACTGGTATGGGCCATAATTGTTTGAACAATTCGATATGGTTACAGGCAGCCCGTATGTTTTTCCATAAGATCTTACCAGGTGATCTGAGGCAGCCTTTGAGGCAGAATAAGGGCTGTTAGGGCTGTAAGGCGTTTTTTCGGTAAAATACCCGCTTTCTCCAAGTGAGCCATAAACCTCATCTGTGCTGATATGATGAAAAAGGATTATCCTGTCCTGATATAATCTGGAAATTTCAAGCAGATTAAATGTTCCAATAATATTTGTTTTAATAAACTCATCTGGTTTTATAATTGATCTGTCAACATGTGATTCTGCGGCAAAATGACACACAGCATCGATGTTAAATTTTTCAAAAATCATGCGCATTGTTTTTTTGTCGCATATATCAGCCTTTATAAAATGATAGCGTCCCGGGAACAGCTCATCAATTCCAGCTAAATTTTCAGGATTTCCAGCATAGGTTAATTTATCCACATTAATTATCCTGCCTGTAAAATCTGTCTCGCCAAGCAGATAATGAATAAAATTTGCGCCTATAAAACCACATCCTCCTGTTACAAGAATATTTTTCATATTTTTTAAAGGCCTCGCTATTTTGCTCTAAAAATTTATTTTGGCCATTCTCTGCTTTGGATTTATAGAAATCAAGAACACTAAATCTGATGGCATCGTAAAAAGCTGCATTATGCCGCTCTGCAGAACTTGAAACCAGAACAACTTTAAACAATCAGTCTTCAGTTGTGATTAAATTAAAATTAGAAAACTGTTTGAATGTATTAAAAATCGTTAGCAAAGAACCTGTTGATATATTGTTATTAATAAAAGATTAAATTATCAGCACAATTGCTGTTTTTATTATGGCCGGTTCTTTGTTTACTATTTGTTATACATGAGTTTTTTCTGGTTTTAATTTAATTATAACTGTTGCGATAACCGGCAAAAACTACGCCTTGTATATGGACTCTGGTCGCCTCCGGCGCCGCCAAAGGCGGGTAAGCCTTTTTACTTAGCCATCTGCTTGATATAATTGACAAGTTATTTCCGGTTACAGTTTCGCGAAGCGGCATAATCTATTTTTTTACGACGCCATCAAATCTGATTTAAGATCTTATATCAAATTTTAATATAAAAGTATAATTTTTAAAGCTGATGAACTGTTATTAAAAAAATATATTGAAATGAGATATAAATAGATGATATAAAATGAGTTTATGTGTTTATTTGAAAAAATTTTTACTGAAATACATCAAAAATATAGGATATTGAAAAAACCGAAATGCAAATAAATGAAAACAAGCAATCGTTTTTGAAAAAGCTTCCTGGTGTTGATCATATTCTTGAAATAGCAGGCTCTGATCCGATATTCGCAAATATTCCAAAATCAGTTCTGGTGGGCTGTATTCGTTATGTTATTGAAGATCTTCGCAGGATGATTATTGACGAAAAACAGGAAATTAAAGAGGCCGATCTTTCTGAATCTTATATTATTGAAAAAGCAAAGGCTTTAGCACAAAAAACCATAACTCCAAATCTTTTGCATACTATAAATGCTACCGGAGTAGTAGTTCATACAAATCTTGGCAGGTCAATACTTGCCGATGAAGTTGTTGACAATCTATGCCTTATTGCCGGTGGCTATTCAAATCTGGAATTTGATTTGTCAAAAGGTGTCAGAGGTTCACGATACAGTGCGGTTGAGGATATATTATGTGAAATCAGCGGTGCTGAGGCAGCAATGGTGGTCAATAATAATGCCGGGGCTGTTCTGCTTTCTCTGGATACAATAGCAAGGGGTAAAAAAGTTATTGTATCAAGAGGAGAACTCGTTGAAATAGGCGGTTCCTTTCGAATCCCCGATGTAATGGCAAAAAGCGGAGCAATCTTAAGGGAAGTGGGCACGACAAACCGCACTCATTTAAAAGATTATGAAAATGCAATAGAAAGCGATACAGGACTTCTGTTAAAAGTACATAAAAGTAATTACTGCATCGTTGGTTTCAGCTCTGAAGTTGATTTTAATGACCTGGTCGGCATTGGCCGAAAATATCATATTCCTGTTATGGAAGACCTGGGAAGCGGAACCTTTATTGATTTTTCACAATATGGTCTTTTAAAGGAACCTACTGTCCAGGATTCTGTGGCAACAGGCGTGGATATTGTTACTTTCAGCGGGGACAAACTCCTTGGTGGTCCACAGGCCGGAATTATTGTAGGCAAGAAGGATATTGTTGATCAGATCAAACAGAATCCCCTTACAAGAGCGCTGCGTATAGACAAACTAACTCTTGCGGCCCTGGAAAGCACACTGCGTCTGTATATGGATAAAGATAAGGCTGTTTCCGTAATCCCTACGCTGCGCATGTTGACTCTTCCTTATAGTTATATTGCAGAAAAAGCATCCAGACTTGGCGATATGCTGAAAAACATTAATGATGTCCGCCTTTACATTAAACTCCTGGATCTATCTTCACGTGCAGGAGGAGGATCGCTTCCGCTTCTTGATTTGCCCAGCAGGTGTGTTGGTATTAAAGTGGAAGGTGTTTCTGCCAATGCCATTGAAAGATACATGCGCGGCAACATGCCTCCTGTAATAGGAAGAATAGAAAATGATTTATTTATTATGGATCTGAGAACCATACAGGATAATGAACTGAAATTTATAGAATCTGCTGTCTCCGGCATACTTAGAGACCTTTGAAAAATGCTCAATTTTGTTCAAGTTCAAGGAAGGTGACCAAATTTTAAATCAGGTTTAAACGCAGGAATACATAAAAAATTATTAATTTTAAATGTTGGATTTTAAATTAATAATGGTTTTTTCTTCATTCAAAATTCAAAATTATTCTTAAACCTGACGCAGTAATTGGGCAAAAGGGGGTATTTTGCAAAGGTCTCACTTAGAGACCTTTAAGGAAAGATATACGTTTATGAAAAACAATCAGAAAGAACTATTTCACAATCGCAGTCTAACCCGTCAATTTCTGTTTTCAAAAACAGAGTCCATGCAGGAATATGATAAGACAAGCAGCAGGTTATCTTTTGATCCAGGCAGTCTGAAAAAAGAATTCCCCAATATTTTAAAGGATCAATCCTTTATTGATTATGCTGTAAAAAAACTTGATTCTTCATCAAAATTCGGAGCAATTATTGCTCAAACTGATGAATCATCTCGTAGTCTTCAAAATAGTCTTCAAAATAGTCTTCAAGAATCAGAAACTGATCAGTCCGCAGATATCTTACTCGATGTTGCCAGAACAATTGACCTTATATGCAAAAGCAATAATGGGTTTTGGGGACAGATAGGAACAGACATGTTTGGATGTTTTTTCCCGGAAGCAGACAAACAGATTTGTCAGGATATCGCGAAAAAGATTAAACGTGATGTTGCAGACAATAATAACAGGACAATTACGATAGGAATTGCATTATATCCAACTGTTGATTTTGATAAAGACAGAATTCTTGACAACGCGCACAAAGCACTTCATCATGCTGCTTTTTTTGGCCCCGGCAGTTCTGCTTTGTTTGATACAGTAAGCTTAAATATCAGCGGCGACCGGCTGTATCAGAACAATGATATTAACGGAGCAATTGAGGAGTTTAATACCGCTCTTTTGCTCGATCCTCTGAATATAAATGTTCATAACAGCCTTGGTGTGTGCTATGGGGTTTTGGGCGCCTTTGAAAAAGCCCTGGAACATTTTAAGCAGGCAATGCAAATTGACCCCAGGGAAATCATGGCATTATACAACGCTGGAATTGTGAATGTCTTGATAAACAACAAGGACGAGGCTCTTGATTTAATTCTCAAGGCTGAAAGTGAAGGAGAAGATATATTTGAGGTAGTATTGGAAGCAGGCAAAATTTATCTTGAAAAGAAAAATTTAAGCAAGGCAAAAGAGTTTATTGAAAAGGCTGTAAATCTAAGGCCGGAATCAGGAGCAGCCTTTAGATATCTTGGCGAGTGTTATCTGGCTGACCAGATAACAGATAAGGCGGTTTCTGCCTATAAAAAAGCAATAAAGCAGAATCCAAATGATGCACATTCCTTGTCAGCCCTGGGTTATCTTTTTGATCTTCAGGGTGAAAATCCTGAAATTACCACGATACTTTGTCAACAAAGTGTAGAAATTGCGCCCGATAACGGCTTGTTCAGAAACAGGCTTGGCAGACTTTATTTAAAACAAAATCAACTGAAAGAGGCTTTAATTGAATTTGAAAAAGCACAGGATCTTGGACATGATTCAATAGAATTTATTGACAAAATAAATGATATTCTGATGGAAAAAGAGGCTAAATGAAAAATATAGTTTTAAATATACTTGAAGAAAGCATTAATATTAAGAGCAAATTTATCAAAAACAATATTGATCTTATTGTCGAAGCTTCTGAGAAGCTTGTTTCATGCCTTTCATCTAATAAAAAAATACTTATTTTTGGAAATGGTGGCAGCGCTGCAGATGCCCAGCATCTGGCGGCAGAATTTGTCAACAGATTTCAGATTGAACGTCCTCCGCTCGCGGCAATGGCTTTGACGACCGACACTTCTGTAATTACGAGTATTGGCAATGATTACGGTTTTGATGAAATATTTGAAAAACAGATAAGAGCGCTTGGCAATAAGGATGACATTGCCTGGGGTATAAGCACGAGCGGCAATTCGCCAAATGTAATAAAGGGTATGAATGCGGCAAAAGACATGGGACTCTTTACCATTGGTTTTACAGGGCAGGGCGGAGGCAAACTGGCTGAGTGTTCTGACATGCTGTTTGCAGTAGAATCTGATAAAACAGCGAGGATTCAGGAAACCCACATTACACTCGGACATATATTTTGCGATCTTACAGAAAGGATACTTTTTCCCTGATATGCTCTCGCATCAAACCCGATTAACTTAAAAAATTTAAAGGAAACTATAATGCCGATTTATGAATATCATTGTAATGATTGTGGAAAAAGTTTTGAACTTCTTTTATTCGGCAATGAAAAGCCGGAATGTTCTTTCTGCAAAAGCGAAAAAGTAATAAAACTGTTGTCTGCCTGTGGATTCAAAAGCAAAGGGAAAAACGGCGCAACAGTAAAAGCCTCTGCTGCTGATTCATCATGCAGCGGATGCACAGCTACAAGTTGTTCAACATGTGGTTCTCGATGAGAGAAACAGTCAAAATAGGAACAAGAGGAAGCAAACTCGCCTTGTGGCAGGCAAACTGGGTGCAATCGGAGCTTCATAAAAAAAATCCTGATCTGTCTTTTGAAATTGAAATCATAAAAACAAAGGGAGACAAGATACTTGATGTGCCTCTTGCCAAAGTTGGGGGCAAAGGACTTTTTGTTAAAGAAATAGAACAGGCTCTTTTAGACGAAAGCATTGATCTTGCCGTACACAGTATGAAAGATATGCCTGCTGAAATACCGGACGGACTCTGTATAGGTGCAATCCCGCTTCGTGAAAAAGTAAATGATGTTTTGATATCTAAAAACGGTCTTTGTTTTTCAGACCTGCCCGAAAAAGCTGCAGTAGGAACCAGCAGCCTTCGCCGCAGTTCTCAGCTTTTGAATGCAAGGCCGGATATTATTATAGTCCCGCTTAGAGGCAACCTTAATACCCGCCTTAAAAAACTTGAATCAGGCGATATGGATGCGATTGTAGTTGCTGCGGCAGGTGTAAAAAGGCTTGGATTTGAAAACAAAATTACCGAATATTTCGATGATAATATAATGCTGCCCGCAGTCGGCCAGGGAGCGCTTTGCATTGAAATCAGGGAACAGGATACAAGGATTACTTCACTTGTTGATTGTCTTGATCATTATCATACCAGAAGAATAGTTTTAGGCGAACGCGCATTTTTACATCGTCTCGAAGGGGGCTGCCAGGTTCCGATTGCAGCTTATGGTCAAATTGAAAAAAATGTTTTTACTTTAACCGGTCTTGTCGCAAGTGTTGATGGTAAAACTATAATAAAGAATGAAATGTCAGGGGCCGAAGAAAATTCGGAGAACACGGGTATTAAACTGGCTGAAAACCTTCTTGCGGCAGGTGCAAAGGAACTGCTGGAAAGTCTTAAAGAGAATATAAATGAAAACTAAAGGCAAAGTATATCTTGTTGGCGCAGGCCCCGGTGATCCAGGGCTTATTACAGTAAAAGGCATGGAATGTATAAAAAAAGCAGATGTAGTAATTTATGATTATCTCGCATCTCCAGGTCTGTTAAAACATGCCCGTAAAAATGCCGAAATTATTTATGTGGGCAAAAAAGGAAGCAACCATACCTTGCCACAGGAAGACATAAATACACTTATAGTAAAAAAGGCAAGCCTTGGTTTAACTGTTACGCGGCTGAAAGGAGGCGATCCTTTTATTTTTGGTCGTGGCGCTGAAGAAGCAGAAAAACTTATTAATGCCGGTGTTTTATTTGAAGTTGTACCCGGCGTAACTTCAGCTATTGCCGCTCCTGCCTATGCCGGTATTCCTCTGACTCACAGAGATTTTACTTCTACTATTGCATTTGTCACGGGCCATGAAAATCCTGAGAAAGAAAAATCAAACATCAACTGGGGTGCTCTTGCAAAAGGTATTGGTACGATTGTGTTTCTGATGGGAGTTAAAAATCTTCCCAACATCAGCAAACAGCTTTTAAGCCAGGGCATGAATACAGATACACCTGTAGCACTGGTTCAATGGGGAACAACTTCCAGACAGATGACTGTTTCCGGGACTCTTGATAATATTGTTCAGCGAGTTAAAGAGGCCGGCCTGAAGTCTCCTGCAATAATAATTGTAGGCAAGGTAGTAAAGTTAAGAGAAACAATGAAATGGTTTGAAAACCGGCCCTTGATGGGGAAAAAAATCGTGATAACAAGAGCACGGGAACAGGCAAGCAAACTCGTTGAACTTTTATCTGATCTTGGCGCTGAGTGTCTGGAATATCCTACAATAAAGATTGTTCCGCCAGACGACTGGGAACCGCTTGATACAGCCGTAAAAAACCTTTCTTCGTATGACTGGCTTATTTTTACAAGCGTAAATGGTGTTAACTTCTTTTTTAAGAGACTTTTTAAAAACAACATGGATGTGCGTGCTTTGAATAATCTTCGCATAGCATCAATAGGTCCTGCCACAGCAAAAAGACTGTTTGATTTTGGATTAAAAAGCGATATTATTCCTGAAAGCTACAGAGCTGAATCAGTTATCGAAGCATTTGCCGGTGAAGACGTAAAAGGGAAAAAGATACTTCTGCCTCGCGCAAAAGAGGCAAGACCGATTCTTCCTGTAGAACTGCGAAAAATGGGAGCAGAAATCGATGAAATATCTTCGTATTTCACAGAAGCGGTTACTGATAATGTTCAAGTTCTGATATCAGAACTTGAACAGGGAAGCATTGATCTTGTAACATTTACCAGTTCTTCTACTGTAAGAAATTTTTATGCATTACTGCCGCCTGAAAAAATCAAAGCATTAATGAAAGGCGTCACGATTGCAAGCATTGGCCCCATAACCTCGGATACCGCAAAAGAGCTTGGGTTTGATGTTCATATTTCTGCTGAAGAGTTTACAATGCAGGGATTGTGCGATGCCATAATGAAGTTTTATAAAATTTAATGGCTTCGTAAAAAGTCGAAAATACACATTTTGTCATTCCGGCGAAAGCCGGAATCCAGTAAATTCAATACGTTTTGGATGCCCCCGTATCAAGTACGGGGCAGGCTTATCAAGTCCGGCATGACGATTTTGGGACTTTTTACGATTTCATAAAATTTAAATTGAGCTTTTTACATAATCAAGCGCCACTTTTACTGCCTTTTTGACTTCTGATGACTGGGGCAGAGTTGATGCTATTTGCTCTATATGTTTCTGGTTTTGAACAATCCGGAAAGATGGGGCAAAATTCAGATCAAATACCCACCCTATCTGGAGCAGTTTAAAATCATTTAATGTTTTTAAATCCTCTATCCTTGCCAGCCTTTGTTCTAATAAAGCCCGCAGAATTTCAGGTGAGCATGTATCGTTATCAGGAAGGTCGAGCTCTATGGTTGAATTGGGATTCTTTTCCCTTTCATGGTAGTAATCAATAACAACCTTCCATATATCGAGTTTGTCAGCATCTCGAAGAAGTCGCATAAAAAACAGCATATTTTTATCTTCTGATTCTGGAAGGACAGCAACATTATGATATGCAATAGCTTTTGCAATAAGTTTCTTCTCGTCTTTTGGCAATGTATTAAGAATTTTATGCTTTCCGATTTGCCGTAATCCCAGCATGGCATGATTTTCAGAATTCATATCACTGAATGTGCCATATACGGCATACTGTTTAAACCTTCCAATGTCATGCAGCAGAGCCATTGTTTCCGCCAGCAGCATTCCCTGCGGAGAAACCTTAAGAGCCTTGCACAGCATGACAATATTGCTGCACACCCGTTTTGTATGGTCTTCTTTCAGCCTGACAGCGCGGTTACATGAAGAGTCGTCAGTGTAATAACCAGCCACATAATCGCTAAACCAGGTTTTTAATTTTGTAAGATCGCTGGTTTTCATAAATACTTTTTCTCTATAAAATCTACCAGGCCATCTATTTCTTCCAATCCAAATTCAGGAACTTTCATATCTATATTCATGTCACTCACAAAGGCTATGAGATTTTCATCTCCCAGACAAAGAGGCTTTTGGTGTGTTGATGTGCGAAAAATTTCTATTTTGGGGTTATTTTCCCTTTTATAACCTTCGACTATAACAATATCCATGTCCTCAAAATATTTTTCAAGGCATTCCAGCGAGTCGTGTTCATTATTTTTTACCATAGCAATTCTATCCAGCGAGGAAACTATCACCATATCTGCTCCAGCCTCCTTATGCCGCCAACTGTCTTTGCCTTTCTGGTCAAGATCAAATCCATGATATGCATGCTTTACTGTTCCGACTTTATACCCGCGCTTTTTTAACTCGGGGATTATTTTTTCAATCAGCGTGGTTTTGCCTGATCCGGATTTTCCTGCGATTGATATAATTGGCGGCATCAAAAATTACCTCTTGATAATAAGGTTAATAGTTAAGGTTTTTCTACAATACTTTTCTGCTATACTTTTTTTCTTTTCACTCGACCACTTGAATCCTTGACCCCTTGCACCCTCTGGGATCAGATCCGCTTAATTGGAGAAAATACGAGGTTCAGTCTGATGGAGCTAAAAAACTCATATAATATTTTATCAGCGGGATCTGCTCCATATATTCAGAATTGTTTTCTGCTGCGAGTATTGTTTCTATAAGATGCCCTGATATTTCTCTTGCTGTTTGATTTTTTCCACTGTCTGCAAGTTTGCGAAAAAAATAGTCATAAACAGATGCTTTGGCAGAAATATCACTGTCAAAAAATTTAATAGCAGCTTCATCCCAGGCTTTTTGATCCACTAAATACCTTACACCGAGTTCCTGAAAAATACGGCTGTCATAATTGTTTTTATAAACTATTGAAAACGCTAACTTGTCATCAATATATTCTTTGAGTTTTAACGGGCTTTCAGGACTACAGTAATAATACGGCTCAAGGTATCCTTCTGTTTTTTTCCCATATAGATGTTCAGTATTTTTCTCTGCGGAAGCAAGGCGACAAAGCCCTGTTCCCTGATATATTCTTCCACCTATTGTGTATTCGTATCTTCTTAAAGGATTTGGTGAAAATTTTATCATGTTTTTAATATTATGATCAACTGTCTGATATGTTTCTCCAGGAAGGCCAAAAACAAGATTTATTGTGCAGTCCAGATCAAATTGACTGCATAATTCAAGCGCAGTGATTATATCTTTTTCACGATATGATGTTTTGTTTATTTTTAAAACACTGTCTGCAAAGCTGTCACAGGTAAGTACAATGGAAAAACCGGCTTTGGCAAGAAGCTTTGCAAATTCATAATTAAAAGGTCTGGGCAGAAATTGAGAGGAAAATCGAAAATGTTCATTCAAGCCTGCGTCAATTATTTTTTGGACTAAAAGCATGCAATATGTCAAATCAGGTATATTAAACTCAGTATCTATAAAAAAAATATTTCTGATTCCATCATAATTTTCAGCTATTTCTTTCAGCTCGCAAATTACATCTTCATGCTGTTTGAAAGTAAAGCTCCTGCCCTCTATCAAAGGCTCAACACAGTAAGAACAGTTTTGATTACATCCCCGTTTTATCTGTATCGGCATGCCTGAACTTTCATAAGAATAATTGAACTTTTGTTCCCTTTTAATAATTTTTTCAGCCTTGCTAAAATTATAAGGCTGTTTTGGGTTTATCTTATAACCATTCTGATGTTGAAATACCATATTAGGAATCCTGGATATTTTTTCATCATCAGGAAAAGCTTCAAGAAATTGTCGCATAGCCTCTTCACCTTCTCCGACAATACCGTATTTAATACCAAGCATTTTCATGATTGCTACAGGAGAAATGGTAAAAGCGCCTCCACCGGCGATAATAGGAACATTCGGCATTTGCATTTTTATAATATCAACAAGTTGTTTAACCTCTGGAAGAAAATAAAAGGTCTTGTATCCGGGACCTTCATGATTTCCATATTTTTCGCATGCCATGCAAGTATCTATGTTCCTGAGTCCAAGACCTATAATGTCCGGCTTTTCGCGCTTTAAAATCTTAAAGAGATTGATCTCAGGATCGATTTCAGGGAGAAAAGGAAAATCAATGCTTACATAATAAGAATGTGAGCGAAGATAACTTGCAATAAGGTCTAATCCAAATGGATATATCTGTTTTATAAGATAATATTTGTCGGTATATAAAAGCAGAACTTTTTTAGACATAAGTTGCATTAACTTGATTCCTTATTAACTCT
>CAYYMU010000043.1:0-14056 GCA_964472445.1 uncultured Desulfobacteraceae bacterium | reverse complement strand
CGATAGCGATGGAGAAAGAGCTGAGGTTTGCGATAAGGGAAGGCGGTCGGACTGTCGGCGCTGGAGTAGTAAGCGAAATAATCGAATAACGGCGAAGACAAAGGAGCTTGAACGTGAGAATAATTGTTACCCTTGCATGTACTGAATGCAAAAGAAGAAACTATACTACCACTAAGAATAAGCGTACAAAACCGGATAAGCTGGAATTCAGTAAGTATTGCAGGTTTTGTAAAAAACACACCTTACACAAAGAGACTAAATAAATGGTTTTCTATTCCATTGGGTTAAAAAAATCTTGCGTAGCATATAATGATTATGCAGGCCAGTAGCTCTAACGGTAGAGCGTCGGACTCCAAATCCGGGTGTTGGGGGTTCGAATCCCTCCTGGCCTGCCAAATCATTCTTTAGTAAATTTTGCTTAAGATCTGACAAGTAAGTTTGTTTTAGGAGTATAATGGGAAGGTTGCAAAAGAAAAAGCCTGCAGGCAAAAAGAAAGAAAATAAAAAATCTGTTGCTGTAACGACAGCAACAGATCAAAAAGACAATATTGTAAAGGTAAAAAAGGTTTTACCTTCTACCTTTTCCAAAGCCATAAAAAAAAGACAACTTTTGCCGCAGAAAAAACCATTAAGCGGGGTTGCGCAGGATAATAATTATTTTAATAAGGCACTGCAGTTTCTCAGAGAGGTTAAAGTTGAACTTAAAAAGGTTGCATGGCCTACACGCAAGCAAACTATGGGCTCGACTATTGTTGTAATAATACTTGTTATGATAATAGCTCTTTTTTTAGGCGCAGTAGATATCGGTCTGTCAAGCCTCGTGCGTATTTTTATTCAATAATATGAGGAGAAAAAAAGTGGCCCTGAAATGGTATATAGTTCATGTTTATTCGGGCTTTGAAGCCAAGGTTAAAGCAGTGCTGGAAGAAAGGATAGCTTCTTCCTCTCATGCCGAGAAGTTTGGTGAAATAGTTGTGCCCACAGAGAAAATAGTTGAACTGGTAAAGGGGAAAAGAAAGGAATCGTCTCGCAAGTTTTATCCTGGATATATTCTGGTCAGGATGGAACTTGATGATGAAACATGGCATACAGTAAACGATACTGCAAAAGTTACTGGCTTCTTGGGCGGAGCGGAAAAACCAAGCTGTATTTCCGATGAGGAGGCTGAGCAGATTTTAGGTCGCATGAAGGATGGAACGCTTAAGCCAAAGCCAAAATTCTTTTTTGAGTCTGGAGATGAAATTCGTATTATAGACGGGCCTTTTACTAATTTTAACGGAGTAGTGGAAGAAGTTAATCAGGAAAAGGGTAAAATAAGGGTTCTGGTGAGTATATTCGGCCGTTCAACACCAGTAGAACTGGAATTCGTACAGGTTGCAAAGCTATAGAAATATTCTGGCCGAACATTTTGATTTAGGAGTAAAAATAAAATGGCAAAACAAATTATGGCGCAGATAAAACTTCAGGTCGCCGCTGGCAAGGCAAATCCGTCTCCTCCTATTGGTCCTGCTTTGGGGCAGCATGGGGTAAATATAATGGATTTTTGCAAGGCTTTTAATGCAAGGACAGCCAATGACGAAGGAATGATTATACCTGTTGTTATAACTGTTTACAAGGACAGAACATTTACATTCATCACCAAAACACCACCGGCTGCTGTTCTTCTTAAACAGGCAGCAAAGATAGCCAAAGGTGCAGCTGACCCGAAACGTGACAGGGTTGGTGAGGTCAGCCGGCAGCAGATCGAAGATATAGCCAAACAGAAGATGGTTGATTTAAATGCCTATGATTTGGATGCTGCATGTAAAATAATTGCGGGTACGGCCAGGAGTATGGGTATTGATACCGTTTGAAATTAAGGAGCATGTAAAAAGAGATGCCAAAAAGTGGAAAAAAATATTTAGGAGCCAAGGCAAAGGTCATCAGTGATGAAAGGTATCATTTTGCTGATGCTGTAAAAAAGACAATCAATTCAGCGTATGTCAAATTTGACGAAACTGTTGATATTGCAATTCGTTTAGGTGTTGATCCCAGACATGCAAATCAGATGGTTCGCGGAACGGTTGTTTTACCTAACGGCCTTGGCAAGAAGGTAAGGGTTCTTGTTTTTGCTAAAGGTGAGAAAGAAAAAGAAGCACTTGATGCAGGGGCAGATTTTGTCGGTGGTGACGATCTTGTTGAAAAGATAAAAGGGGGCTGGCTCGATTTTGATAAGGCTGTTGCTACTCCGGATATGATGGGTTCTGTGGGAAAGATAGGGAGACTTCTTGGCCCAAGAGGACTTATGCCTAACGTAAAAACAGGAACAGTTACTTTTGACGTAGCCAAGACAGTTGTTGAACTCAAAGCAGGCAAGATTGATTTTAGGGTTGAAAAAGCTGGCATAGTACATGCTCCCATGGGTAAAGTTTCCTTTGGCCCGGAAAAAATTCTTCAGAATTTAACAGCCTTGTTTGAGACTATTATACGTCTCAAACCTTCTGCAAGTAAGGGCACATATCTTAGAAGCATTGTAATGTCAACGACTATGGGTCCTGGCATAAAGATAGATCCGGCCAGCATTAAAGAATTAATAAAATAAGATAAATGATAGAGTGAAAGATAAAGAAGTAAAATAATATTTTTATACCTTTATCTTTCACTTTTTGTGTTTATTAAAATTTCCTGAGCTTTTTTAGGGCAGGATAATGTAAAGATTTAGTTCGCATAATGAGACCTTTGAAAAACGCTTCCCTTTATTGCTGGATTAAAGGTCAAGCCCGACTACAAAACCGGGAGAAAGGGTTGCTTTGCAAAGGTTTCATAATATCACTGTCAAAGACCGCAGGTGCATTTCTTTATGTTTAATCGGAATAGCCGGCCTGCCGAGACAGATTGAGACTTTGCTGAATTGCTCAGAAAGAGAGATATTTGCAGAACGCGACATCACGAAAAAATGGCGGTTATGCAAAGGTCTCAACGAAGCGTTCTGCAAAGGTTTCAGGTCTGCTGTTGGAATGGTTCCTCCGGTTTTTGCAGATTGAGAAAGGAGGTGTAATAATTTTTGAAAATAGATAAAAAGAAAAAAATTGTAGAAGATATTCACAAGAGATTTTCGAAATCCAAGGTTACTATTCTTACTGATTATAAAGGTCTTGATGTTGAGAAAATCAGTAAGTTGCGCAGAAAGCTTAATGAATCGGAAATTGAATATAAAGTAGTTAAAAATTCTCTTCTTGTCAAAGCTTCAGAAGATACAGATGTTGCCTTGATAAAAGATAATTTTAAAGGTCCCAGTGCTGTTGTTTTAAGTTATAATGATCCGGTAGCTCCGGCTAAAATATTGACTGAATTCGCAGGCGAACACGAGGCCCTTGAAATTAAAATTGGTGTCATGAACGGCCATGTGCTTGATCTCAGCGCAATTAAGGAGTTGTCTTCTCTACCTTCAAGAGAAGTGCTTCTGAGTATGGTGCTTTCGGCTATGAACGGCGTTCCTACTTCACTTGTAAGAGCTTTGAATGACATTCCAAGGAGATTGTTAAATGTTCTGCAGGCGATAAAAGAGCAAAAAGAGGCGGTCTGATTTTATCTGTTTTTATGCCAACCGTAAAATGCCTTTTTGCGATTTCTAAAATATTAATACAATATAAAATTTAAAGAATAATTCTGGGGGAAAATAAAATGGCAGATATTAGCAAAGATGACGTTATTGAATTTATAGCAAACATGTCAGTACTTGAACTGTCTGAACTTGTTAAAGAAATGGAAGAAAAATTCGGTGTTTCCGCAGCAGCACCTGTTGCGATGATGGGAGCAGGAGTTGCTGATGCAGGTGCAGCCGCCCAGGCAGAAGAAAAGACCGAGTTTGATGTTATTTTGACCAGTTTTGGCGACAAAAAAATTCAGGTAATCAAGGAAGTCAGGGCTATTACCGGCCTTGGTCTCAAAGATGCCAAGACGCTGGTTGATGGAGTTCCATCGCCTGTTAAGGAGGGTATTGCCAAAGAAGACGCAGAAAAAATAAAAGCCCAGCTCGAAGAAACCGGAGCTCAGGTTGAATTAAAATAACTGTTCTGCCAGATAATTGGTGATCTAAAACTTTAACAAGGATATTCGGAGATACTATGTCGGAAAGCTTTTTGGCAAGTAAGCGAATAAGAAAAAGTTTCAGCAAGATACGCAAGACCGTTGAAATTCCAAATCTTATAAATATGCAGGTGGAATCATTCAAACGTTTTTTACAAATGGATGTTTCGCCTGAAAAGCGTAGAGATATTGGGTTGCAGTCCGTATTTAAATCTGTATTCCCGATAAAAGATTTTACTGGCAGCGCTTCCCTTGAGTTTGTATCTTACAGATTCAGCGAAGTTAAGCACAGTATAGATGAATGTATCTACAGGGGTATGAATTACGAAATTCCCATACGTATTACTGTGCGGCTTGTGGTGTATGATATTGATAAGGAGGCACAGACAACCAATATCCGTGATATAAAGGAACAGGAGGTATATTTTGGCTCTATTCCTTTGATGACGGAAAAGGGTACGTTTGTAATTAATGGAACTGAGCGCGTTATAGTAAGCCAGCTTCACAGGTCATCAGGTGTTTTTTTTGATCATGACAAAGGGAAGACGCATTCGAGTGGCAAGATAATATATACCTCCAGGATCATTCCTGTTCGCGGTTCGTGGATTGATATGGAAATAGATCCTAAAGGTATAGTTTATATCAGAATCGACAGGCGACGCAAATTCCCTATTACGGTACTTTTCAAGGCGTTTGGTTATTCGACTAAAGATATTCTTGGCTATTTTTATAAAGCTGAGAAAATTATTTTTCGTGGCAAGAATATTTTTAAGGAATTTAAAAACGCAGATAAACTTGTCCAGGATAGCCTTAAGGGTCAGCGGGCTATCTTGGATATTGAGGATCCCAAGACAGGAGAGGTAATTGTAAAAAAAAGGCGAATAATTACTCAACGTTCAGTTGCCCGTATGAAATCCTTAAATATTGAGGAAATTCCAATTGATGTTGAATATATCTTAGACAGAGTGTTTGCGTCTGAAATACTCGATAAAGCTACCGGCAAACCCATTGTTAAATGTAATGAAATTGTTGACGATGAAGTTCTTGAAAAATTAAAAGATGCCGGTATAAAAGAATTTGAGTTGCTTTCTATCGATAATATAACAACCAGTAATTCAATCCATAAGACTTTGTTGCTGGATAAGGTAGAAAGAAGAGAGGACGCGCTGATTGAGATATACAGAAGGCTCAGGCCTGGAAATCCTGCCGCACGCGAGGTTGCACAGGATTTTCTCGATAATTTGTTTTTTAAATCCTCCTATTATGATCTTTCCGGTGTAGGCCGCATGAAGATCAATCTGCGTCTTGGAATTAATACTTCGGTTGATCTTGGCGTATTAAGAAAAGAGGATATACTCCTTACAGCGAAGACTCTTGTAGAGCTCAGAGATACAAAAGGCGATGTTGATGATATCGATCATCTTGGTAATCGGCGAGTACGAGCCGTGGGAGAACTTCTTGAAAATCAGTATCGTATTGGCCTGGTTCGTATGGAAAGGGCAATTAAAGAAAGAATGAGTCTGCAGGAAGTCGACGCGCTTATGCCGAACGATCTTGTCAATCCAAAGCCGGTTTCCGCTGTTGTTAAAGAATTTTTTGGAACAAGCCAGCTCAGCCAGTTTATGGATCAGACCAACCTTCTTTCAGAAACGACTCACAAAAGGCGCCTTAGTGCTCTTGGCCCGGGAGGACTGACTCGTGAGAGGGCTGGTTTTGAAGTCAGAGATGTGCATCCGTCACATTATGGAAGAATATGTCCTATCGAAACACCCGAAGGGCCAAACATCGGCCTTATTGTGTCTTTAAGCACCTATGCGCGTGTTAATGAGTATGGATTTATTGAAACGCCATATAGTGTTGTCAAGGATGCCACAGTAACCAGTGATGTCAAATTTCTTACCGCCTTTGAAGAAAAGAAACATCCAATTGCACAGGCTAATGCTCCTCTTAATACAAAAAGACAATATGTCAACGATTTGGTAACATCCCGGGTAGCAGGCGAACTTGAAATGGTCAAGCAGGAGGATATTGAACTAATGGATGTCTCTCCCGATCAGCTGGTCAGTGTGTCTGCAGCACTCATTCCGTTTTTGGAAAACGATGATGCCAACAGAGCATTAATGGGTTCAAACATGCAGCGTCAGGCAGTGCCTTTGTTAGTTGCCGATGCGCCTTTAGTGGGAACTGGAATAGAAGGCGTGGTTGCAAAGGATTCAGGCGCGACAATAGTTGCCAGAGAGGATGGTGTCGTTTTTGATATAGATGCTTCTCGTATAGTTGTAAGACATGATTATCATGATTCTTCTGATAATGGTTTTAAAGATCCAGCGGCAATTTATAATCTTTCAAATTTTATTCGTTCAAACCAGAATACATGCTTTAACCAGCGACCGATTGTCAGAAAAGGACAAAGGATAAAAGCTGGTGAAATAATTGCAGATGGACCTGCGACCGATAAAGGTGAACTCGCGCTTGGAAGGAATGTAACCGTGGCCTTTATGCCATGGGGCGGTTATAATTTTGAGGATTCTATTCTTGTTAATGAAAGGCTTGTAAGAGACGGAATCTATACATCTATTCATATTGAAGAATTTGAAGTTGTGGCAAGGGATACTAAACTCGGGAAAGAGGATATTACGCGAGATATTCCTAATGTTGGAGACGAAGCGTTAAAGGATCTGGATGAAAGCGGTATAATAATGTTAGGCGCAGAAGTAGGTCAGGGCGATATCCTTGTGGGTAAAATTACTCCAAAGGGTGAGTCCCAGCTTTCTCCTGAAGAAAAATTATTGCGTGCCATATTTGGCGAAAAAGCCGGAGATGTTAAAGATACATCTTTAAGAGTGCCTCCGGGAGTCGATGGAATAGTTGTTGATGTTAAGGCGTTTTCAAGACGTGGAACTGAAAAGGATGAGCGCGCATCCTTTATAGAACATTCTGAAATTGTTGCTCTTAAAAGCAACAGGAACGATAAACTCAAGGTAATCGATGAGGTAATCCGGGATCGTGTTGAAGAATTACTTAACGGCCAGATATGTTTATCGCAATTAAAAAAGAATAGAAAGATATTGATAGAAAAGGGTGCAAAAATTGATTCCAGCATGCTTGAGGGGATACCAATTGCTCACCTTGAAGGTATTGTTTTAAAAAAATCAGAAGTCACAGAACAGATACACAATGTTCTTGAGGAATATAGAAAACAGAAGGAGCTTTGCAGAGAGGATTTTGAAAAACAGATCATCCGATTTGAAAAAGGGGACGATCTTCCCCCTGGTGTTATCAAAATGGTCAAGATATATGTCGCCATGAAGCGTAAGCTTTCGGTAGGTGACAAGATGTCCGGTCGCCATGGCAATAAAGGGGTTGTGTCTAGAATCCTTCCTCAGGAAGATGCGCCTTATTTTGCTGATGGGACTACTGTTGACATGGTACTTAATCCATTAGGCGTTCCTTCCAGAATGAATGTTGGGCAGGTATTGGAGATTCATCTTGGTTCTGCAGCTAAAGGCCTTGGCAATCAAATCAATAAAATGATTGAAGAACAGAAAATCAAAGCCCTTAGAGAAAAAATGAAGCGGATATTTTCTAACGCGACTGAGAGTAAGATGATTAAGAATTTCTCTGACAGTGAATTATACGATTTTGCAGATAACTACAAAGAAGGCGTTCATATGGCTACCCCGGTTTTTGACGGGGCAAATGAAGATGAAATTAAGGCTCTTTTAGATGAGGCCGGGCTGGACAGATCCGGTCAGGTTACATTATATGACGGTCACACAGGAGAAGCTTTTGATAATAAAATTACAGTTGGTACAATGTATATGTTGAAACTTTATCATCTTGTTGATGATAAAATACACGCAAGATCCATAGGCCCTTATTCCCTTGTAACGCAACAACCTCTTGGTGGAAAGGCACAGTTTGGAGGCCAGCGGCTTGGTGAAATGGAAGTCTGGGCAATGGAGGCCTACGGGGCTGCTTATGCGCTTCAGGAGTTTTTGACGGTTAAGTCTGATGATATGGCTGGAAGAACACGTATGTATGCGAAGATTGTAAAAGGCCAGAATGTATCGGAACCCGGCCTGCCGGAGTCTTTTAAGGTTTTGACTAAGGAGTTGCAGAGTCTGGGCATCGATGTAAATTTATTAGAGGGAAATGGGTAAAGCAGGTTTGGGTTTACGCGGCAGTTAATTATGATGAATTCGTAAAAAGTAAGACTTGTTCGCTCTGTGAGCATTTTGGGGATTCAGATTAATCCCGCAATTATAATTTAGGAAATATAAAAATGGATAATTTATACGATTTTTTCGCAAAACCTGTTAATCCAAAGCATTATTCAGGCATTAAAATTGGGCTTGCCTCACCCGAGCAGATTCTAAAATGGTCATATGGAGAGATTAAAAAGCCTGAGACAGTTAATTATCGCACATTTAAACCGGAGAGAGACGGTCTTTTCTGCGCCAAGATTTTTGGTCCTACCAAGGACTATGAGTGTAACTGCGGCAAGTACAAACGAATGAAACACAGGGGTGTTATTTGTGAAAAATGCGGAGTTGAAGTCATTCAGTCTAAGGTCAGAAGAGAGCGTATGGCACATATCAAGCTTGCCACACCCTGCGCGCATATATGGCTTCTAAAAAGTCTTCCAAGTAAAATTGGAAACTTGATAGATATTACTCTCAAGAATGTTGAAAAGATACTATATTTTGACAACTATATTGTTATTGATCCAAATGATACCGGTTTAACCCAAGGGCAGCTTTTATCAGAAGACGAGTATCATGAAGCTGTTGAGACCTATGGGGCAAAATTTAAGGCAGGAATAGGTGCTGAAGCTGTTAAGGAACTTTTACAAAAAATTGATCTTAATGCGGAATATCTAAAACTAAAAGAAGGTATTCGTTCCTCACACTCGGTTACGAAGACTCAGAAACTCGCCAAGAGAATTAAGATAGTAGATGCATTCAGGCGGTCAGGATTGGATCCTGCCTGGATGATAATGGATGTTATTCCTGTTCTTCCACCTGATTTACGCCCTCTGGTTCCTCTCGAAGGCGGCAGATTCGCCACTTCTGATTTAAACGACCTTTATCGCAGAGTCATTAACCGGAACAATCGTTTAAAACGACTGATCGACTTAAAAGCTCCTGATATTATTGTGCGAAATGAAAAAAGGATGCTTCAGGAAGCTGTTGATGTGCTTTTTGATAATGGCAGGCATGGCAGGGTTATTACAGGAAGCAACAAACGCCCTTTGAAATCTCTCAGCGATTCACTAAAAGGAAAGCAGGGCCGTTTTCGCCAGAATCTGCTTGGTAAGAGAGTAGATTATTCCGGTCGTACTGTTATAACAGTTGGGCCGAATTTAAGACTCCACCAGTGCGGGTTGCCAAAGAAGATGGCATTAGAGTTGTTTAAGCCTTTTATTTATAGCCGGCTCGAACAAAAAGGGCTTGTTTCTACAGTAAAAAGTGCCAAAAAGATGGTTGAGCGCGAGATTCCTGAAGTTTGGGATACACTGGATGAAGTGGTTAAAGAATATCCGGTTATGCTTAATCGTGCTCCCACCCTTCATCGGCTTGGTATTCAGGCATTTGAACCTATTCTTATCGAAGGTAAGGCTATTCAGCTTCATCCCCTTGTTTGTACTGCTTTTAATGCCGATTTTGATGGTGATCAGATGGCAGTTCATGTGCCTCTTTCCATAGAAGCTCAGATAGAGGCCAGAGCCTTAATGCTATCCAGTAATAATATTCTTTCTCCTGCAAATGGAAGTCCTATTATTGTTCCGAGTCAGGACATTGTTTTAGGCCTTTATTATATGACAAGAGAAATAGAGGGCTGCAAAGGTGAAGGCAAAATTTTTGCCAATCCTGAAGAGGCCAGGTCTGCTTATGATTCGGGAGCGGTTGATCTTCATGCTAAAATTACTGTTCGTATAGACGGACAAAGGTTTGATTCTACAGTAGGACGAACCATTATGTGGGAAATCATGCCCAAGGAGACTGTTGTTTCGATGAGTCACATAATGGTTTCTTCTGAAGATGAAATGAATTCCGTGCTTAAAGAGATAGAGTCAGGAGCGGATTTTACAGAGATGGTAAATAAGTATTCCCAGAGCCTTGACAGGCAAAATAGTGGGATTATTGGTTCGCTTACAACGGATAAGTTTAAAAGGATATTTGATATAAAGGAAGAAGACATTAATGCGCTTTTCTCTATTGCGCCAGGTGAGGTAAGCAACATAATTATTGCCAATGATGGTTATCATCTTTTCAAAATAATTAGCAGGTGTCCTGAAACACCTTTTGATATAGTCAACAAGGTGATGGATAAAACGGTTTTGCGGGCTCTTGTTGATTATGTATACAGAAATCGAGGGCCAAAAGCTACGGTTATCCTTTCAGATAGATTAAAGGATCTTGGTTACAAATATTCAACAAAAGGTGGTCTTTCCATTTCAATTGATGACATGATTATTCCCGAAGCTAAATGGAATATAATTAAAAAAGCGGAAAACCAGGTCAAAGAGATAGGGAGACAATATACTGAGGGTCTGATAACACAGGGCGAAAAATATAATAAGGTGGTTGATATATGGGCAACGTCAACGGATGATGTGGCCAACGAGATGATGGAGGCTATGAAGATGGTCCCTGTAATCGATGATAAGGGGGCGTTGATTCTTGATAAAAAGAAAAAGCCGATTTTAAGGGAAAGTTTTAATTCTGTATATATGATGGCCGATTCGGGTGCAAGGGGCAGTAAGGATCAGATGCGTCAGCTTGCTGGAATGCGTGGTCTTATGGCAAAACCTTCTGGCGAAATCATCGAGACTCCTATTACTGCCAATTTCAGGGAAGGACTTTCCGTACTTCAATATTTTATTTCAACTCATGGTGCCAGAAAGGGGCTTGCTGATACCGCTTTAAAAACGGCAAATTCAGGATATCTTACAAGGCGTCTTGCAGATGTTGCTCAAGACTGTGTAGTAATGCTCGACGATTGCGGAACCATGATGGGGGTCGAGGTTGAGTCGTTGATGGAAGGTGGAGAAATTATTCAACGTCTTGGCGAACGCATTTTGGGCCGTATTGCCATTGAGGATGTCCATGATCCATTTACAGATGAAATACTTGTAAAATCTGGAGAAGAATTTGATGAGATATTGGTGCAGAAGGTTGAAGAGGCTGGAATAACAAAAGTAAAAATAAGATCTGTCCTGACATGCAAGGCAAAGCAAGGCGTGTGTGCCAAGTGCTATGGACGCGATCTTGCTCACGGAAAACTGGTTGAAATAGGCCAGGCAGTAGGAATTCTGGCCGCACAGTCAATTGGTGAACCAGGTACCCAGCTAACCATGCGGACATTCCATATCGGAGGGACGGCCAGCCGTAGAGTGGAGCAGGCTGACATAAGCGCCAGGGTAGGTGGGAAAGTAAAATATATTAAACTTAATACTGTAAAAAATGATGAAAATGAATTTGTGGTAATGGACCGTCGCGGTGGTGAATTGGCTATAATCGGTGAGGGCGGACGAGAGAGGGAAAGATTTCCTATTATATATGGCACCCATCTTGTTGTAAAGAATGGGCAGAAAGTTAAGGTAGGAGATCTTCTCGCAAAGTGGGATCCATATACCACACCCATTATTACAGAAATTGACGGAATTGTTAAATTCGGTGATATTGTTTCAGGTAAAACAATGCAGGAAAAAGTAGATCCTATTACCGGAAAATCAAGTCGTATGATCATCGAAACCAAAACCGCTGATGAGAATCCAAGAATTTCTATTAAGGATAAGTCCGGTAAAACGGGAAAGCTGTCAGTATCAAAAGGTGTTGCGCGTTATACGCTGCCTGTAAATGCCATTCTTTTAGTTGATGAAGGGGAAGATGTTAAGGCGGGCACCGTTCTTGCCAAGCTTCCGCGGGCAACAACTAAGACCAAGGATATTACAGGAGGTCTCCCAAGAGTAGCAGAGCTTTTTGAGGTGCGTAAACCAAAAGAAATTGCTGTTTTAAGCGAAATTGACGGGTATGTTTCCATTTCTAAAAGCACAAAAAAGGATAAACAGAAAGTAATTGTGACCCCTTTAGATGTCGGAGACAAAAAGGAATATCTCATTCAACGCGGTAAACATATAAATGTTTTTGAAGGTGATTATATAAGAGCCGGCGAACCACTTATTGGTGGTTCAGCTATTCCGCAGGATATTTTAAACATTAAGGGTGAAATAGCATTAGCTCGTTATCTTGTTGATGAGGTTCAGGAAGTATATCGTTTGCAGGGAGTACGGATTAATGATAAACATATAGAAGCGGTTGTTCGACAGATGATGAGGCGCGTTAAGATCACTGATGCGGGAGATACGGATTTTATCGTTGAAGAGCGCGTGGATAAAAACAGATTTAAGGCAGCCAACAGGAAGGCAATTGAAGAAGGTCATCAACCTGCTATCGGCGAACCACTTATTCTTGGAATTACTAAAGCCTCGCTCAGCACAGAGAGTTTTATTTCTGCGGCTTCATTTCAGGAAACAACCAAAGTTTTGACTGATGCGAGCATTTCCGGTGCTGTTGATTATTTACGCGGGCTTAAGGAAAATGTAATAATGGGCAGACTTATTCCTGCTGGTACTGGTCTTTGCTCAAACAATGATGCGGTTAAGGGTAATGAGAACTGCCCTGCGGTGTAAAATATGGTTATTCTGAATCTGAAAAAAAGAATTGATTAAAAAATCATCAAAATTATCATATATAATGCTTGACAATAAGCCACTATATATATAGAGAATTATCTTTTGTCGAAAATTGTTAATTTAAGAGCTAATAGTGACACCTGACGACTGATGAGTTTGACTGTTAAATAACTCAACTGATGCTTGAATAAAAAGCATGGGTCATGTTTTGCTGGTTTTCGTTTCCAGTGCCGTATAGCGGCATGCTGGCTCTTTTTAAGAGTTTATAAATAGTATTTAGAGGAAAAATATGCCGACTATTAACCAGTTAGTTAGACAGGGTAGAAAACGTATAATTAAGAAGACCAATACGCCTGCGCTAAAGGGAGCTCCGCAAAAGAGAGGAGTATGTACGCGCGTGTATACTTCAACTCCAAAGAAACCAAATTCTGCCTTAAGAAAAGTTGCCAGAGTCAGGCTGACCACCGGTGTTGAGGTTACAGCTTATATCCCCGGCATAGGCCATAATCTTCAGGAGCATTCAGTGGTTCTTGTTCGTGGAGGGCGTGTAAAGGATTTGCCTGGTGTAAGATATCATGTGGTAAGGGGAATTCTCGATACTCTTGGGGTTGAGGACAGGAAAAAGGGAAGGTCAAAGTACGGCGCAAAAAAACCAAAGTAACAAATACAAAACAACAATTATGGTGTAAGATATGCCGAGAAGAAGAGAAGTACCGCAACGTATTATTATTTCAGATTCTAAATATAACAGTAAGCTTGTAGCAAAATTTATAAAAGCTATAATGCGTGACGGAAAAAAAAGTCTGGCTGAGTCAATTCTCTACGATTCGTTTAATATTATTGAAGAAAGAGCAGATGAAGCTCCGCTGAAAGTTTTTGAAAAAGCTGTTGATAATGTAAAACCGCTTATCGAGGTAAAATCAAGGCGGGTTGGTGGTTCAACTTATCAGGTGCCTACTGAAATTCGTCTGTCTCGTCGAACCGCTTTGGGGATTAGATGGATTATAGGTTATGCCCGCAAAAGATCTGAGAAAAGCATGGCAGCTAAACTGGCTGGTGAGTTTTTAGATGCTGCCGGCAAAAAAGGGGCTTCTGTTAAGAAAAAGGAAGATACACACAAAATGGCTGAAGCAAATAAGGCTTTTGCTCATTATCGATGGTAGGATTTTTAAAGGCTCAAAACTAATAAACAGTAGTAATCAGATTTGAGCTTTTAACTGATTAGCTAATTTTGGGAGGTTAATAACATGGCTAAGGAGAAGTTTGATCGGACCAAGCCGCATGTAA
>CAYYMU010000042.1:0-14182 GCA_964472445.1 uncultured Desulfobacteraceae bacterium | reverse complement strand
ATTCCCCGGCTCTCGGTTGATATTGATCTTAACTATATTGGCGCGGTCGGACGTGCAGGATCGCATTATGCGGAACCCGATGTTGCTCTGGAAGGCTGTGAACGTTCGCAGATACTTTGGTATCGAAGTATGACCAGACTTGATCTCACACGTTACAGTATCAATATTAAAAAACTTTTTTTTAGATCACTCATTTAGCTATATAGTGTAAAACGTCCGCACATGGCCTATGACACCCTTGGCAACTGTTTCCAATTTGTTGTATAAGAAGGAGAAAGTTTTTGAAACACTGTCTTCCATTTCTGGTTTTTAGTAGAACCGGTGGCCGCATATCTAACCGAGTCTGAACCAAATCTTTTGTTTATGCTGTCAAAAATTTGCATGGCCTCTTTGGATTTTTCCCTGTTTTTGTAATAAAATAAAGACATCTGTCCGCGGCTGTCAGACGCCAGATCACGTAATATAATTCCTGCCTTTTTATACGTATAATCCTTTTTGTAGATTTCCTTCAAGCCGATACAGGCATGTTTAATAAGTTTTGATGTATCGCTGGTTGGCAAGGGAAGCTGTATGGTTTTCATGTTAAAGTACCTTGATTTACTGCTGTAAGGATTTGTCATCAGGAAAACTACTATTACACCAGCCTCAAGATGCGCCTTTCTTAATTTTTCTGCTCCTTTAGACGTATACGCGGCAAAAGCCTCACTTATATCGGCTATGTCTTCAACGGGACGTTTGAATGCCCTTGATACTGTAATCTCTTTTTTAGGAGGTGGACACTGCTCAAGAGAGTAGCATGAAACCCCCTTAAGCTCCTGAAGGATTCTGAAGCCTGATATGCCCATTTCTTTTTTTATCAGACTGACAGGTGCATTGCGAAGCTGCAACGCATTATTGATTCCCTTGCTCTTCAGGAATCTGGAATAACTGCGTCCTACGCCCCAGACATCTTCTACTGCTGTTATTTCAAGGGCTCTGTCCTGATAGGGCGACCTGGTCAAATCCAATACACCACCTGTCTTTTCAGATTTTTTGGCTATGCGGTTGGCAATCTTGGCAAGGGTTTTAGTCTCTGCGATACCCACGGAAACAGGGATGCCCGTCCATTTCTTTATTTTAGACCTTATAGAATATCCATAATCGGTCAGATTGCATCTCTTGAAACCGGACAGACTTAGAAATGCCTCATCAATAGAATAAATTTCAAAATCAGGGGTAAATTCTGAAAGGATATCCATTACCCTTTGCGACATATCGCCATAAAGGGTATAGTTGGATGAATAAACATGAACTTTGTATGTTTTAATTATATCACGTATCTTAAATACAGGTATACCCATCCTGATACCGATGGCCTTTGCCTCATTTGATCTGGCAATAACGCAGCCATCATTATTGGAAAGCACTATTACGGGTTTTCCAGTAAGCCTTGGATTAAAAACCTGCTCACAGGAAACATAGAAGTTATTGCAATCTACAAGTGCAAACATAGGAGACATCATCAATTAAAGTGGATGGATTACATTTGTTACAACACCCCATATCTCGAAACTCATTTCAGCCTCGATCTGCAGGGGTTTGTAGTCTTTGTTTTCAGGCATCAAAAAGACATTGCCTTTTGTCATACGAATTCTTTTTACCGTTAAATCCCCATTAACTACAGCTATTACGACCTTGCTGTCGGCAGGTTCGAGAGAGCGATCCACAATCAATATATCTCCGGGATGTATTCCTGCATCGATCATGGAATTTCCGGCTACCTTTACAAAAAACGTAGCAGCAGGATGTTTGATAAGATGCTCGTTAAGATCCAGACTCCCCTCTATGTAATCTTCCGCAGGTGAAGGAAAACCAGCCGAAACCGGAACCATAAACAAAGGCCGCTTACATTCCGTCGATTGATCCGGGTGGTATATGGCTTGGACTTTCATAGCGATCCTTTTATATTAAATATCTGTTGATTCTTCAACCTGATAATCTGTTTATGTTTGGCAATATCAGACATGAATCCGGATTTCTTTATTATCAGTAACAAGCAAAATATTTATACAATGCCTTATTATTCAGGTAAAAAGCAAAATAAAAAATCAGGTCGCCGGAACTTTAAAATAAGCTGTTATTCACGTAATAGATTGAACCGCAATAGTGAGCGCATTCCCCGTGACTTGCCGCAAGGAGCTTCAATCCCTGAAAAGATAATAAATTGACTTATATATTAACCTGATATACAGTATCTTGAATTATTTTTGATCTGATTTTGAAAGTCAAAAAAAGAGAGATCTTTGAAAAATGCAAAAGTCTCAAAGGATGCTCATTTGACCATACATTCCATTACAAAAAAATAAAGCCCCATTTCTTCAGTTATATGAAGGATGGGGCTTTATACTTTAATTTTTCTATTATTGACGATACAAACTTATAAACTGAGGAATGTCCCGTAAGCCTCCATTTTCTCTACCGAATCCTCTTTTTTTCTTCCTATTGATCCCTTTTTTATTTTTTCGACCGGGTGTATTTTCTTCTTCTCTGCTGTGTGCGGTTGCTCTTTCTTCCCTGAAATGGAGGTTATAAGAGATTTCAGGCCTTTTAATATATCAAATTTCATGCACGTTGTCCTTCTCTGTATGATGATTTTTTTCTGTACCAGCGGTCACGTGACGGACTATACCACAACTTGCCCTTTTTGACGCATGATTATCGTCAGGGGGAGTGTGTAAAATTGATTTTTCGCGGTTTTTCGGGAATCACATCAGCTTGCGTTTGGGATCAGCAAGTAAACGAATTCTCGGGTAGCATGTAATAAAAAACAGCGGCTGGAGTTAAAGAATATTCGAAATTAGTTAGTCCGTCCTGAAAAATGCGGTTTGAAACCCACGTAAATATTGAGACTGCTCTTCGGAAATTAAAGGAAGTGATGATTTGTGGTTTTTTTTGCCCCTGTTGTGCGCTATAAGCCATCGATATAAAAACATAAATACCAGAAAGGCGACTTCGCTTGAAAGCCCCATTTTTCAGGACACTAATTAGGACAACAGGCCGTTAAGATGTTACCTTCTGCCCAAAATATCAAGAACGGAATGGAGCGCGTCTTTGTCATGCCTGTTGAATCCCTTCAGAAGGAAAAGGGCGATGAAGTAGCATACACACCCTGCGATTACAATACACCAGACCGTCAGAAATTGTATCTTTACAACAAAGACACCCATAATCACGGCGGCAAGAGCCGGCTTCCATGCCAGAGACCACAGGTGAACCCTGAAAAAATATTTCCCGATGCAGAAATAGACCAGCGCTAATATCAGCAGCTCGCAGAGCAGGGTCGCAACGGCGGCACCGATATGATGGTAACCCGGGATGAGAATCAGATTCAAGATGATATTGATAGCAGCCGTCACTCCGATAATAACCGTATAAATCTTCTGTCTGTTAATCATATTGAGCAGGTGTCCCCCCAGGTAGTTGAGAAAGGCAAAAATCTCCGCCCATATCAATATCCGCAGGGCGGGCGCAGCATTCTCAAAACCCTCGCCGAAAACAAACAGTATCAGCCTGGGAGCAAGTAGAAACATTCCCACACCTATGGGAAGAGCCAGCATGACGAGGTATCTGAACGACCGGTTGAAGATATCGGTCAGAACCTCTCTGTTTTCTCTGGAATACAGCGCCATGGGGGGCAGAATAGCCGCAACAATCAAAAGGGGGATATAGTGAATCACATCGATCAATCGATAAGCGGCATTGTACCACCCAGTAACCTGGTCACCGACCATCAGCGAGAGCATAACGGTGTCAATCCTGTAATATATATACAGGAAGGAGATACTGAGCGCGAATGGAAGGGATCGCACAAACAGTTTTTTCCACAACGCAAAGTCGATTCCAAACCTGGGGACAAAATACTTCCTTGAAAACATTAAATACAGCATCTGCTTAACGAGGTCGGAAATCAGAAGGGCCAGAACCAGGAACAGAAGCGATCGCGTGATATACAACAGGACAACACCGACAAGAAGAGCAATCGCGCGTTCTAAGGGGTTGATCAATGCGATCAGGTCCATTCTCTCGTTGGCACTCAGAATGTTGGGGAAAACAGACAGCGCACAGTTAATCATATAAATTACCGCCACTATCATAAAACTCTGAATAATCAGGGTGTCGTCCTTGATGAACATAAAAAGAAAGACAGCGGCGGCAGCCGAAACAAACGCAAGGATTGCTTTCATGGACAGGATGTTGTTGCCGTATTGAGAAGTAAGGCCCTTATTTGCCGGCACATCCTTGATGATGAGATATCCCAGACCGGGATTGCACAGGATCATTATAAGATATCCGAAGGCGAACAGGAACGAATACTGTCCAACTCCCACATCTCCCAGGGTTCTGGCAATGACCACCATCAGCAGGAATGAGAACACGTTGCCCACCGCGGTTCCGGCGAACAGTACAAGGGTATTTCTGATTATTTTATTTTTTTGTTCCATAGAAATTCTAAAAGTTACATCAACCGCCATACCCGTTGACTCATAAATAAATGTTACCGTAAGTGAGCTTTAAAGTATCGTTAACTGTGATGGTTATCTTTATAGCATGAGTTGAAAATTTTTTTAAGTTTTGATTTCATGATTCTCTGATAGGGGGGTTTTGGGAGGATCATGGCGTTTAATTGTTTTTGAGTTGATTCGTTCTCTGAAGAGGGGTTTCATAGAAGGGAATAAGAAGTTATGAAAGAGTCTCCATTCCCGGGTGTAGAATTTATTGAGGAATAACAACTTCCGGATTATCTAAACGTTGGTATCCGAGCCATTACATTCAATCCGTCTGTTCTTCTTTTACATTGACACCAAAGAAAGTTTATCGTATGTTTTCAACTATGTCATTACCTATATCAATAACTTGGGGATTGAACTTGGGGTCGGACAAAGACGTAGATTAGTTATTTAAAGGAGAGTATGCCATGAAGACGGAGAAAATAGAGAAGAAAAAATATCAGAAGCCCAAACTGGTAAAACACGAGAAACTGTCTGCTATTATTGCTGCATCGAGTCCAGCATAAAATATTAGGTGCTACCAAACGCGGGAAGAAATCCAGGGACATCCATAGATAAGTAAAGTCAAGGAAGATTTCCGTTTTCCCCTTGACTTTCGTGATCCCCGACTTTTCGAGACAGCCCGCTTCCCCTGTTTTACTCCGGAGGATGAACGAGATTATTTTTTCCCACTGGAACTCTTGATAGAAAGTGTCTGCATTAATGAATGAATCAAAATCTTTCTCTGCTTACAATGGACTCATCCTGGAAATCCTTCGTTCATTCTATGGAAGCACGCCTGTTTCCGGAGCGATTACTCCTTTCATAAAAGAGGCGCAATGGGGTGATATCTTTACTTTTCTTCGTTTCCACAGGCTTCTTCCCATTGCCTACCATGTACTGTCCGGCACTGAACTCTGGGAGACAATTCCGAACGACTTCAAAGTGGGTGTAAAGCAGGCGTCTTTTGAGAATACGGCGCTTATTCTCCTCCTTGGAAATTTGATGGATGCTGCTGTATCGGCTTTAGAAGATGCCCGGATTCCCTTTTATATTATTAAGGGACCCGCCGTTGCTCTCGAATTCTATCGTCCCGGCGATTTAAGACCGTACACCGATATCGATATCGTTATTCCGTTTAACAGTTTTAGCGATGCCAATGCGGTACTGAACGATTTGGGCTTCTCCTCACGGGGAAGGTTTTTTACAAAAGAATATTTTGATTCGGTTCATTTTTCAAATGACCAATATCCCGGGTTTTGTATCGATCTTCAATGGGAATCCGTTACATCAATTTGGACGAGAGAGCCTTTTCTGAGCAGCAAGGAAGTATGGGATCAAATACGACTGCTGGAAACATCCGAAAGCAAGCATATTCCTGTCCTGGCGCCAATGTTTCTGATCCCTTTTCTATGCACCCACCTCGTTTTTCACCGTCCCATGGCGCTTCTTATTCATTTGATGGATCTCGCTCTTGCTGTTCGAGACAGCGAGTCGGATCTGCCCTGGGATGAGTTTGTTCGATGGGCA
Source organism: uncultured Desulfobacteraceae bacterium (assembly GCA_964472445.1). Classification (GTDB taxonomy): domain Bacteria; phylum Desulfobacterota; class Desulfobacteria; order Desulfobacterales; family ETH-SRB1; genus CAYYMU01. The sequence continues at coordinate 8,126 of CAYYMU010000042.1, read as the reverse complement.
AGATACAAGAAACTGGGAAAGCCGGTCTATCATTCTCTCAGATGGACCAGGGATATATTAGATGTTGCGATACCATCAGCCGTCCTCGACGCATTACAACCGGGAGCTGTAGAGAAACACCTCTTTCCCTTTCGCCGGATTGCCTCAAGACATGGAAATATGCCGGAATTTTTGGAGAGGGCCATTAAGTTTCCTCTTATAGAGGGCTGGAAGAACAAGACTCGCTCTATTACTTCATATTGCGAGATGTTTTATCAGGGCACAAAAGATGAATGAAGCTGTGGTGTGAGTCGCCATTGTGTTGCATAAATCGGCTAAAAAAAAGGGAGAGTAAAAATGAACCGATTGGAAAGGTTTTTTACAAAAAGTGAAAAAATAGCCTGGAGGGTTGTCGAAGAGGATAGCGTTATTCTCGACCTTGACACGGGTTATTATTATACTTTAAACGAAGTGGGGAGGTTTCTCTGGGAGTCTCTTGATGGAAAGAAAAAACTTTCCGCTATTCATAAAGAAATTCTCGATCATTATGACGTGAATCCTGAAACCGCGAAAAGCGATATCTTGGAACTCATAGATAATCTCCTGAAGGAAGGACTGGTTGAAATCCATGAATCGCCTGAGGAAGGTTTTTCTTCTCCTGCAACCCCGTAACGGGATCGCTGTTATAGAACTTTTGATTCTCCTTGTCCTTATTTCATTCAAGATCAATCGCCACTCGCTTCCCTCTCTCCTGCGTATTTTGGATCGAGAAGGGGAGAAAAACGGGCATCTCGGAACAGAAGACAGGGGAATGGCCCAATTATACTGGGAAATGCTGAGTTTTCTCCTGGCGCAATGTATGAGGGTGAAGCGTCCCTGCCTCTTTCGGTCCCTTGTCCTTTTTTCCTATTACCGGAGAAAGGGAATCGATATTCATGTCGCATACGGCATCCGAAAGGATCAAGAACATCTTGATGGACACAGCTGGCTCGTTTTCGAAGAATCCCCCTTTCTGGAGAAGACTGATCCCATTGAATCCTTTGCCGTTCTTTATGTTTACCCATGAGGTTTGCGATGAAAGAAGCATCCTTTGATTCTTTTCTTAAAAAAATTCGGCGCTACGGAATTCCTTTCAACCCCGTTTTCGAGTTAACCTCGAAGTGCAACTTATCCTGCGCCCATTGTTATCAGAAACAAGTGGAGAACGAATTAACCTTTAAGGAAATAACGTCAGTCCTTGGACAGTTGAAAGATGCAGGCTGCCTGAAGATCATCTTCACTGGAGGGGAGTTGACCCTGCGAAAAGACTTCAAGGATATATATCGGGACGCTTATGAAAAGGGCTTTGCCATTACGGTTTATACGAATGGGACGCTCCTCTGCCCAGAGACCCTGCGCCTGCTGTCCGACCAATCTCCCCTGGCTGTTGAATGCAGCCTCTATGGAGCCACCGCTGAGACTCACGACGGGATTACGGGGGGAAGCGGCTCTTTTGATACGACACTCCGAAACCTTCGATGGATGAAAGAGGCGGGAATCCACGTTGTGGTCAAAACAGTCGTTATGACAATGAATCTGAAGGAGTTGGGTTTGATCCGGGATTTGACGACAGATCTAGGCGTTGTCTTTCAGCCCACATTCCGGATCTTTACTCCGGCTGATCCGCAACGATCTGTGTCTCATCTGCGGGTTTCATCGGAAGATATTCAAAATTCGGTTTCAGAGAAATCCTATGATCCGCCATTGATAGACGGGGATGAAAACCGGGAAAAGGAGGATTTCCTGTGTAATGCCGGCAGAGACTCCTGTTGCATTGTAGCGGATGGGGAAGTTTATCCCTGCACGGTACTCCGCGCTAAGTGCGGAAATTTACAGGAACAGTCCTTTCAGGAGATATGGCAGGATTCACCGAGATTGAAGGAATGGCGGTCCGTGACGGAAAACGATTATCCTCTGTGTGCCAGTTGCAAATGGAAGGAAAAGTGCCGTTTTTGTCCCGGAATGGGATTTATGGAACATGGGAACCCCCTGATTCCATCAAAAGAATTGTGCAGAATATCTGGAGCACTGTGGAGTTGAACTATGAAAAAAGAAAGCCTTTTTAGTTTAGTCGAAGACGGTTTGCCGACCGGGGAATTTATTGATAAAAGATACTCCGTTCACGGATTGACTGTTCGGGTTGTCTCCGATTCGAGGGTGATCCTCGATGCGGTTGGAGGGCTGCTGGGGTATTTCGAACAAAATAAGATATCTCCGGCGGACGTGACATTTTACCTGATGAAAAAGGAGCCCTCGGAATTCCCCTATCAGGAAACGTTTCTGAAGGAGGGGCGCGTTCTTTTTGATTCACGTGAAGACAATGAATTCAACCTGTCCGCCGTACTGGACACCTATCTCCTCTATCGCTCCTGGGGTAAATATTTCATGGCCGATTATGGTTCCCGGGGGAGCTTTTTTATCGATACCTCGGCCGGTCTGGCTTTCGGGTTTCTGCCGGACCCGGAGTCTATTCATCCCGCCATCCTGTCCAATTTCATGTTTCTTCTGGCCCTTTCGGAAATGTTCCGCGCCAGAAACTACTTTCTGATTCATTCCGCCGCCGTGATGGGAAATGGAAAAGGGGTTCTTATTCCAGCCCTCTCGGGAGGAGGGAAAACGACCCTGTGTCTTTCCCTGCTGAGGGGCGGCTTCAAGTACCTGAGCGACGACCGGCCTTTTCTCCGAAGGATGGACGGGGGATTCGAGATCCTTTCTTTTCCCGAGGAGATCGACGTAACCGACAAGACGATTTCCCTGTTCCCGGAACTCCACGCACTCGATGATACCTCCTTTACAGTGGGCTTGAAAAAGAAAAAGTTTTTTGTGGAGGGGGTATACCCTGGGATTACCGTGGATAGCACCGTGCCTCGTGTCCTTCTATTTCCGAAGATTGTGGATGAAAAAAAAAGCCAGCTCGAACGCTTGCCGAAGATCGAGGCAGTTTCCAGATTGCTGCCCCACAGTCTTTTCGTCATGGATCCCGACGTGGCGGTTCGGCAGTTTCACGTGCTCTGCGAAATGGTAGAAACTATGGATTGTTTTGAACTTCACTATGGGAGGGATGTTCTGGATGTTTACAAGATGATCTGGGAGCTACTTTGATAAATCTTTCCGCTGAACAGTTTCATGAAGAAGATAATCAGATCATCTTTTTATGGGGTGGGTACTTATCGTTTTGATTCAGGGCCGATTTGCCGACCTGCCACATCTGAGAACCGAATCCCGTTACTTGTTTCAACTTAAAATTCTGTTTTTCACGGTTATACTGAAAGTAATCAGAACCGTGTGCAACCAAGCGGAGCACTTGCATAGCCGGAGATTACCGACGTGAGTTTCTGGTATCTTGTGAGCCGGGGCTTCTCATAGTCTTTCTTGATTTTTCTCACTTCAGCAGGCTTCTCTTTTTTCATAACACTCTCCGCCCGTACTCGTCAGTGTTCTTTCACCCTTGGCATACTGATGTTGTTCTATAAGCTTGCAAAAAAACAGGGATTGGTTTTTATCGTCACTTCGCAGCTGAACTCCGTTAAACGGGACCCGAATACGTGGCTGTTATATCGGTCAGCTTCGTATGCTTCGACAATAAAGGTTTTTTATAGGTCTTTTTTTGTTCCTTCCGATCTTTCTTTTTTTCTTTCATGGCGCCTCCATCTCTCTGAGATTCGAGTTTGGTAATGATCTTTGATGCTGTGTCGATGTAGAATCAGTAATAAATAAGATTTCCTGGTCTGTCAAGAAAAAAGTACCGAAAAAAGTACCGAGCGGATGGCATTTAGACGATTCGGGACTTCATGATTCTATCGAGCAATTTGCGGATTTCCCTGATCCCCTGCATTATCAAAGGGGAGCTTAAGGGACATCTTATGGGACATCCTTCAGATTATAAGTTTCTCATACCTTCGTTGTTTTTTTTGTGCTGTTGGCCTTGAAGGAATGGGGCAAGTCTACGTTTGACCCTTGCTGTTGATTAGTCAAGATTCAAGCGGGTATAGAAGTTTAAGAATAAAGATAACAAATCAGAAGAAATATTGATAACTTATCGAAAAGATAACAAATTGACTTGTATATTCATTTAATATATATTCCCAAAGATTAATTTCGGTCTGTTTTTGAACCTCAAACAGGAGGATCACGTGACCAGTAATAGTATTACAAGAAAAAAATAAAGCCCCATTTCTTCAGCCATATGAAGGATGGGGCTTTTTTGTTTTACAGACATGGATCTTAAACTATGAACTAAAAAAGGATTTAGCTATTCTATTTTTGACGATACAAACTTATAAACTGAGGAATGTCCCTTAAATACTCCCAAAAATATAAAAACCGACAAACAACCGGATACCCTTTTTGAGATTCCAGCAGGGTATAAGAAATTCTCTCTTGGTGTGCCAGCCATGCCGCAGACTACAAAAGTAGAAAAGCAGGTGGAGAAAAAAGAAAAAAAGCCATCGAGGTTTCCTATTAAGATTCCAAAACTACCGGGGAAATTCTGGTAATTATATCCTCTGGCAATACTACCATAAGTACCTGTGGGACGATTACGTTGAGGCTCAAAATTGCTTTGTAATTTGAGGATTTTAGGGGTACAAGGTAGAACATGCGGTAATTTATTGAATGATTTATAACATATCTTTCCCTATACTTCGTACCGTCGAAATAGGATTTTTTGGAAAATGCTTGCACAGGCGGAAACCAGCAGGTAAACAGAGAGAACAAATCTCAACCGTTAGCATCGGGGCAAACCGGTCTACTCGACTCAATAATGATAAAAAGGGTTCTCATGAAAAAAACTGTTCTTCTGTTATGCCTCATCGCGTTGTTTCTTGCCGGGTGTGGCACTATGAATATGCGAAAAATTTCGGTTGAGCCGAAATTTTCGACCGATAACACTAAGAGAAGTTCCCTGAAAGCGGGACTCCTTCTCGACGAGAAGTTTACCGGTTACAAATATATTTTCGAGACGGGCACACAGATCTTCCTGCTGGCGAACGTGAAGGGAGAAATAGAGATCGGCAAGAATTTGGCTCAAGCCCTTTACGGTATTGTCTCCAGCAGATTCGGAAACGTCGCTGTTGCTCACGATGCAGGTGAAATCAGCGATGTCGACATTTATTTTGTTCCCCGGATTAAATCCTTCAGGTATTCGCCCCCCTTTACAGGGATAAGTTCTCATACCGCGACCGTGGAGCTTGAAACGGAAATTTTCTCCGGGGACGGACGGCTGTTGCGTAGTTTCAGCATCAAGCGGAAGGGGAGTAGAAACATGCTCTATCAAATCGTCATGGAAACAAACTATGACATGGCGCACTACGCGGTGAACGAGGCCATAGACAACCTCTTGAAGGAATTTTCCCGAAAGCTTGATGAATTTTATTGATTTAAGAGGTACACCATGCGGTTGAAACGATTGCTGGTAATTGTTCTGGTACTTTGCGCCAGCGGTTGCGCATCCCAGAGAGGGTTAACCCGGTCCGAAGGACTTGCAAACTACCACCCGTTATTACTGTATGCCACCAAGAGCAAGGGAGATATACTCACTCAGGAAGGTTTGGAGTACCTTCGTGAAGGTTCCTTCGACAGGTTTCTATCCTCAATGCGCGAGGCTCTGACGTTTTACTCCGGCAAAGGGGAGAAACCATCCGACATTTCCCGCTATATGGGCAAGGCCTATCTCGACCGTAACGAATACGATAAGGCACTGTCTTATTTTAACCAATCGGTATCCGCTGCCAAGAGCAGCCGATACCCTGAGGGAATCGTTCTGGCGACTGTCGGAATGGCAGACTGCTATAAGAAAATCGGGGATACGGATAAAGCCGCAGAAGTTCTGGCGGCGGCCCAGCAGGACAATCGTGAGTCCGCAAAGGGCGAACATCCACTCATTGCGCTCAGCATGGGTGAGACGCTCGCACAGCAAGGCCGTTTATCCCAAGCGCTGAACATCTTCACTCGGACCCTTTCCAACATCGACAGCTACAAAGACGACAAGCTCAAACAATCGGTCTATTCCTCTCTGGGCACGACCCTTTTTGCCCTCGGCCGTTACCGGGAGGCGATCACCCATTATCAGCACGCCCTCGATCTTGCCCGGAAAAGTTACAACACGTCGGATATCGTGGACATTCTAAACAACATCGGCTTTTGTCAGGTTTCTTTAAAAAAATACAGCGAAGCCGCCATGTCCTTTAAGGAAGGACTGGGACTTCTGGCCGTCATGGACCTTGAATACCCCGAAAAACAGATGTATGCCAATTATGGTCTGGGGCTTTTGAATGAAGAGCAGGGCCGCAATGCTCAGGCGCTACTTTACTACGACACCGCCATCAAGTTCATCGAGGATTTGAGAGGAAGTCTGAGTTCGACGGAGTTTCGATCCTTGTTTCTGGCCAATAAGATCTCTGCATATGAACATGCCATCGACATCCTGCTAACGGCAGCCGATAGGACGCCGGATGAAGTTCACCTTGATGCGCGATTTGCCAAAGCAAGTCTCACCCCCGTGGAAGTGGCTTTCTTCTACGCCGAAAGCACCAAGGCCAGATCCTTTCTCGAGCTGCTCTACAAAGCCAGAACCGTCGACCTCGCCGACCGGATTCCCCGCAATCTGGCCGAACAGGAACAGCGATTGCTCAGCACCCTTAACTCGATCCAGACCTCCGGCATAGGCCAGTCGGAAACACAGCGAGAGATCCTGAAAAGATCAAAACGCGAACTCGATGAGCTGATCGCCAGGTTGAGGAAAGATTATCCGGATTATGCCTCCATCCGCTATCCGGAGCCGGTTATGGCCGGGAATATTCCGCTGCGCGCCAACGAGGTGCTCCTTGCTTACAAGGTCAATCCCCGAAAAACCTTTCTCTGGATCATCGAAAAAGGCAAGAAACCGTCGATCATTGAAATCGCCGTGACTCGGGAGGAACTTATACGAAAAGTCGGGGAATTCCGGAGCGAGCTTGAAAATCCGAACCGACTGAATGCCTACAACCCCGAAAAGGGGCTTTCCCTGGCCAGGCTCTTGGTGGAAGAAGCGCTCCGCCGGATAGACCCAGACAAAAATATCATCATTACCCCCGACGGCGTTCTGAATATGCTTCCCTTCGAGGCATTAACGGCCGGTAGAACAAAAAATACGACTCAATACCTGGGAGAAAAATACAAGATCAGCTATTACCCCTCTGCCTCGATCATGGCGACCATGCGGCGGTTCAAAGAGAATCCCAAACTATCCTTGCCCCTGTTTGCACTCGGCGATCCGGTCTATGAGGATTCGGATGTGCGTTACAGCCGAAGAAGGTCCGACAACATCGTCCTGGCATCAGCGGATCCGGCGCCCGGTTTCAATTTGCGCAGCACTCTGGTTCGTAACGGCTTCTCGTTGCCCCGCCTGCCCGAAACCCGCGACGAGGTCCTGAAAATTGGCGCGCTCTTCGGATACCAAGCCAATAACCGCAACATCAAGCTCGATATGGACGCCTCCAAAAGCGAACTTTTAAAGTCCGATCTCGGTATTTACCGGTTTATCCATTTTGCCACTCACGGTCTTTTAAGCGGCGACATTCCTTATATCCTGGAACCGGCACTGGTTTTAAGCCAGCCGGGGAATCGTAATCCTGAGGATGGCTTCCTCAAGATGAGCGAGATTTTGGAACTCAAGCTAAACGCCGATGCCGTTGTCCTATCGGCCTGCAAGACGGCCCTGGGAAAAGAGATCGCCGGAGAGGGTATCGTGGGCTTAAGCCGCGCCTTCATGCTTGCAGGGGCCAAGTCCGTCATCGTAAGTCTCTGGAGCGTGGAGTCGAATTCAACGGCCGTCCTGATGAAACGCTTTTACTCGCATCTCAAGCTCGGAAAGTCCAAGGAAGAGGCCCTCAGGCTGGCCAAGCAGGAATTGAAAAACCAAAGCCTTGCCGCCGCTGATCTCAGCCGCGGCGTTAAGATCGCCGGACGGGACAAGAAGATTCAAACCGGTGCCTCCCATCCATTCTTCTGGGCACCTTTCATCCTGATTGGTGAATGGGAGTAAAACCACAAAAAAAGGTCACCCATTAAAGGGGACACCTGCGGGACGTCCATAAATAAGTAAATAACTTGACATGTCATTACATTAT
>CAYYMU010000041.1:0-14323 GCA_964472445.1 uncultured Desulfobacteraceae bacterium | reverse complement strand
TAATTTAATTATAACTGTTGCGATAACCGGCAAAAACTACAGTTGAGTTATTTGCGGGCTATATTGAAAAGTTTTGGGGAAAGAGTCAGCGTGTAAAAGGATTATTCTTTTTTTCATGGCCGATTGTTGTTTCAGGGCCATGTCCGGGAAAAACTATGATATCATCATCTAATCCATACAGTTTGTTTTTAATGCTTGATATAAGGGTATTATAATCTCCCCCAGGCAAATCACTGCGTCCGATTGAACCTGCAAAAAGAGTATCTCCTGCAAAAAGATTACCATCTGCATAAAGAGCAATACCTCCCGGAGAATGCCCTGGAGTGTGAATAACTTCCAAATTAACAGTCCCAAAAGAGATAGTATCGCCATCTTCCAGCATTTGATCTGCTGGCGGTGAGTTCTCAATTGACAGCCCGAATATTGCAGCATCAGATGAAAGTGTGTTTAACATTGGTGCATCAAGGGAATGTATTAAGACAGGCGCTCCAGTTGCTTCTTTTAGTTTTTTATTGCCGCCAACATGATCAAAATGACCGTGGGTATTGATGATAAATTTAACTTTCATATCCTCAAGTGCATCAAGGATTCTATCTTCTTCATCTCCAGGGTCTATAACAACAGCCTCTCTGGTTTTTTCACAACCTATTATAAAACAGTTTGCCATAAGAGGACCAACAGCAAGTTTTTTAATAATCATAAAATGTTAAAATCCTTTTGCGCCTGACATGTTGATAAGAGTTTTGCCCGGAAAGGCCTTTGCACAACCCCTGTTTCTATTCAATTCGGGTTATTACGAAAAGCAAAGCAACATGGTAATCTTGTTGATAAAGGGAGACTTTTGAAAAATGTTCAATTTCGTTCAAGTTCAAGGAAGGCGAAAATTTTAACCACAGGAATATATTGAATATTTCGAGGATTAAAATTTGAGCCTGACGCCAAAATTGGGCGAAAGGGAGCATTTTGCAAAGGTCTCAAAGGGCGAGTGATTGAACAGTTCGCGCTCGACCACCCGCCTTTTAGATGTTTCTTCTTTTAGCCTGCTCAATAAGTTCGATAAGGCTGTTTACCTTGGGTTTTGGCTTAGTATTAACAAGCCGGATAAAATCATCTTCAGGCATATTTTTTTTTAGAAAAGCTGCCACGTCAAAACGTTCCCACCAGCAGTCAAATATTTTCCAGCAGGGTAACATTTCGTCCCCGTTTGTCCTGCAATATTCAAAAGATACAGGGCCTCCCAGCCTGGGACATCTTATTTCAAGATTATCTTTGTTTGTATCCATTCGGCCCTTACTTTATCACGCAAATACAGAATAACGGTTGTTTTTAACGGCTTTTAAGCAAAGCCGGTTTTGGATAATTTTCAAATACTTTTTCAGATTTCATCATTTCTTCTTCTGTCAGGACGTAATCCTGCATTTTTCCACTAAGATAATTTTCATATGCTCCAAGGTCAATCAACCCGTGTCCGCTCCAGTTGAAAAGGATAACCTTTTCTTTTCCTTCTTCTTTTGCTTTTTTTGCTTCTTCAATAACACAGGCAATAGCATGGTTTGTTTCAGGCGCGGGTATAATACCCTCTGTTTTTGCAGCAAGCATACCTGCCTCGTAAGCAGCAAGCTGATTAACGGTTCTCCCTTCAAATATTCCTTCAGAAGCAAGCTGGCTTACTATTGGCGCCATACCATGATATCGAAGTCCACCAGCATGAATCGGGGCAGGTACAAAAGCATGACCAAGACTGTGCATGGGAAGAAGCGGAGTGTATTTTGCCGTATCGCCATGATCATATACAAATGGAGCTCTTGTTATGGTTGGACAGGCCGATGGTTCTACAGGATATATATCTATTTGTTTGCCGTTCATCTTGTCACATACAAAAGGCAGCGCAAGGCCCGCAAAATTGCTTCCTCCTCCTGCGCATCCAATAATAACATCAGGATACTGGTTGATTTTTTCCAGCTGTTTTTTAGCTTCAAGCCCTATAATCGTCTGATGCATCATAACATGGTTAAGAACGCTTCCAAGTGAATAGCGTGTCTGGCCTGTTTTATCGCTGACAGCCTCTTCAATGGCTTCACTTATAGCTATGCCAAGAGCGCCCGGAGTGTTGGGATCCCTTTCAAGTACTGCCCTTCCGGCCTGGGTTTCCATACTTGGACTGGCTACACAATGGCCACCCCAGACTCCCATCATTGATTTTCTGTATGGCTTTTGATCAAAACTTATCCTTACCATAAAAATCTTGCATTCGATTCCAAACTGAGCACAGGCAAAAGCCAGGGCGCTTCCCCACTGGCCTGCTCCGGTTTCCGTGGTTATCTTTTTTATGCCAAAAATCTTATTGTAATATGCCTGAGGCACAGCAGTGTTTGGCTTGTGGCTGCCAGGAGGACTCAAGCTTTCGTTTTTGAAATAAATTTTTGCCGGCGTATCAAGCGCCTTTTCAAGCCCGAACGCCCTTACCAGGGGAGAAGGCCGCCATATACTATAAACCTTAAGCACTTCTTCAGGAATATCGATCCATCTCTCAGTACTTACTTCCTGTTCAATCAGGTTCATTGGGAAAACTGCTGCCAGAGCTTCAGGAGTGACTGGTTTGCCATCTGGCCCAAGAGGTGGATTCATTTTGATGTCTGCGAGAACATTATACCATTGTCGAGGCATCTCATCTTCTGTTAATAGAATTTTTTTGGTTTCCATAAACTACTCCTTTGTTATAAAATAAATCTCTTTTTTATGATTTTTAATTTTTCCATTTTGAAGCGCTATATAAATGCTGTCTAATATTCCATTAATAAATGCTCCAGATTCTCTGGTTCCAAATTTTTTTCCAATATCAACTGCTTCGTTTATTGATACCTTTGATGGAATATCATCACAAAAAATCAGTTCAAATAAAGCAAGTCTTATGATATTTCTGTCAACACATGACATTCGGCTAATCTTCCAGTTACTTGAAAACTTTTCGATTATAGAATCTATTTCCAATCTGGAATCAATTACACCGGTCACCAGTTTGAGAAAAAAAGTAAGATTATTGTTTGAATTTATAAAATTATCACAAAAAAGCTCTACTACTTCCTTTGAGTCGTTTTTGGACATATCAGCATAAAAAAGAGCCTGTAAAGCAATTTCTCGAGACTTGCGACGCATTCCCATGATTATTCCTGATTAACGGCCTCTATTAGGTTTGCCATTTCAACGGCTGCTATTGCGGAATCCCATCCCTTATTACCGGCTTTTGTGCCGGCACGTTCAATAGCCTGTTCAATAGTATCGGTTGTTAAAATACCAAAAATAACCGGTATTCCTGATTCCAGGCTTATCATTGAAATTCCCTTGGTAACTTCAGAGCTTACATAATCAAAATGAGGAGTTGCTCCACGAATCACAGCCCCAAGGCAGATAATAGCATCATAGATACCCTTTGCAGCCATTTTTTTCGCGAGCAGAGGAATTTCGAAAGCACCCGGCACCTTCACTATTTTGATATCTGCATCATTGGCACCGGAACGCGTTAGAGCATCAACAGCTCCTCCTAAAAGTTTGTCAGTAATAAAATCGTTAAAACGGCTTACCACTAATGCAAATTTTTTGTTTTCGGCAAAAAGTTTGCCCTCAATAACTTTTGGCATAATTTTATACCCCCTGGAATAAACCTGACTCATAAATCTTAAAATATCTGTAGTTGAAAACATTTACTGCAGAACACACAGATTAAATTAATTTGTTTTTTATCTTTCTATATTAAAACTTTTGTAACCGTGGGCTGTAAATACTGAACAGTTAACTCTTTATCGGCTATGGAGTTGCATCAATATTTAGGAGATGCCCCATCTTGAGTTTCTTACACTCAAGATATAATCGGTTATGCTCATTAGGAGCTATTTCTATCGGGACCTGCTCAACAAGTTTTAATCCATAACCTTCGAGTCCAACAATTTTCTTGGGATTATTTGTAAGCAACCTCATCTTTTTTACACCTATATTAACAAGAATCTGAGCGCCTATGCCATAATTTCTAAGATCGGCTTTAAATCCGAGTTCTTCGTTTGCTTCAACAGTATCAAAACCATGATCCTGCAACGCATAGGCTTTAATTTTGTTTACAAGCCCGATTCCTCTGCCTTCCTGCCGAATATAAAGGATCACCCCTGATCCTTCCTTGTTTATCACTTCCATTGCTTTGTGAAGCTGTTCTCCGCAATCGCATCTGAGAGAACCAAAAATATCTCCTGTAAGGCATTCTGAATGAACTCGGACAAGTACTGGTTTTTCTGGATCTATATCGCCTTTAACCAGGGCGATATGAAGCAGTTCGTCCACATCGTTTTCATATACAATTACCTTGAATTCACCTGCATATGATGTAGGAATAGTGGTTTCAGCTGCAACCCTTACAAACGATTCATTACTCATGCGATACTCTATCAAATCAGCAATAGTACATATTCCAATTCCATGTTTTTCGCTGAATTTTTCCAAAGATGGCATTCTTGCCATTGTGCCGTCATCATCCATGATTTCGCATATAACGCCAGCTGGTTTTAAACCGGCCAGACGGGCAAGATCTACTGAACCTTCTGTTTGACCGGCTCTGACCATAACTCCTCCAGCCTTTGCCCTTAAGGGAAATATATGACCCGGCCTTACAAGATCACCTGGCGCGGCATTGTCGGCAACAGCAGTAAGAACTGTTTTGGCTCGATCTGCAGCAGAAATGCCGGTTGTCACACCTTTTGACGATTCTATTGATACAGTAAAACCGGTTTTAAACGGCGATGTATTGTTATCAACCATAGGCGGAAGATCAAGAGAATCGGCTTTTTCAGATGTCATGGGAAGACATATAAGCCCCCGTCCATATTTGGCCATAAAATTAATGGTTTCAGGCGTAACTTTTTCAGCGGCTATCATAAGATCTCCCTCGTTTTCACGTTCTTCATCATCAACAAGAATGACCATATGTCCATTTTTTACTTCATTAATAGCTTCTTCAATAGTAATAAGAGGCATGACTTTTAATTATCTCCATATGTTTATAAAAAACCGTTTTCAGCTAAAAGCTGCATATTCACAGATGACTGTTTTTTTTGTTTGTAATCATCTGTATGGTTATTAACAAAACGTTCAATATATTTTCCTATCATGTCTGTCTCAATATTAACATGATCACCTGTTCTTTTTATGCCTATTGTTGTGAGTTTTGCAGTATGGGGAATAATGCTTACATTAAAACCGTCCTTGACGCAGTTGTTTATGGTAAGGCTGACCCCATCAACCGCAACAGATCCTTTTTTTATCATATAACGCAAAAGTAGTGCGGGTACGCTAATATCAACTATAATTGCATTACTGACTGTTTTTCTGTTTTTAATTATGCCCATGCCATCTACATGCCCTGAAACAAGGTGACCGTCTATACGATCAGAAAGACGAAGAGCTCGCTCAAGGTTAACACGCGCTCCTGTTTTTGCTGCGTTAAAGGTCGTTTTCTCAAGGGTCTCTGGAGAAATGTCTATCTCAAAACGCTTCCCTGTGATAACGGTTACGGTCACACATGCGCCACTTACAGCAATACTATCTCCTGCTTTAGTTTGATCAAGAGGAAAATCAGCATCTATCAAAAAACGTTTTCCCTGGCCTGAACCGGTTATTCCGGCTATTGTTCCAAGACCCTCTATGATACCCGTAAACATATAAATATCCGTTAGTTATCAATCCGTTACAGCCAGGCTATTTAACATATCCTTCAATCATGACATCATTACCAAAACGCTGAACATGAATATCATCTACAGAGATACATTCTTCCATTAAATCCGGCCCAGGCCCCTTGCATACAGGCACACCGTCATCTCCTCCTGAAATCTTGGGGGCGTAAAAAAACATAACCTTGTCAACAATTTTCGCTTTAAACGCAGATGCAATAACACGGCTGCCGCCTTCAATGAGTATGCTTGTTATGCCGAGCCTTCCCAAATATTCCATAAGTTGATTCAGGTCAATCATGTTTTTTCTGGAAGCAATGTGTATAACTTTGGCTCCCAGCGCATTTATTGCAACCTTCTTATCTGCTGAAACAGCATGCCCGGTTATAATAATAGTATCAGAATCGGAATCAAGCCGCAAGACCCTGGCTTTTTCAGAAATTGTCAGGATAGTATCAAGTATTATTCTTACAGGATCCTTTCCATTTATATTATTTAAACGAACTGTCAGAGAAGGATCGTCCTGTTTTATCGTATTAATCCCGACCATGATTGCGTCAACTTTGTGGCGCAGCCTGTGGACATATCTTCTTGATTCATCACACGAAATCCACTTTGAATTACCCGTTCTTGTGGCAATTCGTCCATCCATGGTAGATGCACATTTAACTATGACAAAAGGACGTTTTGTTGTAACATATTTTATATAAGCTTCATTTAATTTTTTTGCTTCTTCTTCACAAACGCCTGATACAACATTTATTCCATGACTTTTTAAATACTCTGCTCCGCCCCCCTTAACATCCGGATTGGGGTCATTCATAGCAATAACTACACGTTTTATCCCTGCTTCAACTATTTTTACAGAACAGGGAGGAGTTCGTCCTGTATGATTGCAGGGTTCAAGAGTAACATAAAGAGTCGCGTCGCCAGCCATTATGCCGGCATCATTGATAGCATTAACCTCGGCATGAGCATGTCCAACAGCTTCGTGAAATCCCTTTCCTACAACCCCGCCGTTTTTTACAACAACAGCGCCGACCATGGGGTTTGGTGAAGTAAAACCCTCGCCCTTTACAGCAAGGCCAAGGGCCATTTTCATAAAATATTTATCTTCCATTAACATTTAACTACTTATTGCTCAGCAGGCCTTTTAGTTCAGATACAAAATCATTAACATCCTTAAACTCCCTGTAAACTGATGCAAATCTGACATATGCAATATCGTCTATTTCATGAAGTTTTGCCATGATTTTCTCTCCGAGTATACTGGAATGGATTTCTTTTTCCCCTGTTTCCTTAAGATCCCGTTCCAGATCTTCTATGAATTGATCTATAACATTAATGCTTATATTTCTCTTTTCGCAGGCTTTTTGAATGCCTGAACGCACTTTGTCGCTGTTAAAAACCTCTCTGCGACCATCTTTTTTAATTATCACTACAGGGATTTCTTCTGTATATTCGTAAGTAGTAAAACGCCTGCCGCATACAATGCATTCTCTGCGCCTTCGTATTGCATCTCCATTTTTACCCAGCCTTGAATCAATTACCTTATTGTTAAGTTCTCCACAAAATGGACATTTCATTAAAGACTCCTAATTATCGGCATTAATTTTGACTACTTCAACACCCGCCTCTTTAAACATTTCTATGGCCATAGGGTCTGCATATCCGTCACGGTAGCAGATTTTTTTTATCCCTGCATTAATAATCATCTTAGCGCATATCAGACATGGCTGATTTGTACAGAAAAGCGTTCCTCCTTTTATGGAAATACCATGCAGCGCTGCCTGAATAATAGCATTCTGCTCAGCGTGTATGCCTCTGCACAGTTCATGCCTCTCGCCAGATGGAACATTTAATTTCTCACGCAGGCAACCTGTCTCAATACAATGCTTAATACCTGTCGGAGCGCCATTGTAGCCGGTTGTCAGAATTCTTTTATCCTTTACAATTATGGAACCAACAGCACGTCTCAGGCATGTTGAGCGTTTTGCAACAAGTGCCGCAATATCCATAAAATAAGTTTCCCATGAGGGACGGTTGTCTTTTATCTTCATTATATTAAAGTATTAATAAACATATTTTATTGGAAAAGCCTCGCAAAGCTCGAGCACCTTTTTCCTTGAATTTGTAATAAAATTATTATCCCTGGGGTTTTTCAAAACATTGACAATCAGCTTTGCTATCACTTCCATTTCAGGCATCTGCATGCCTCTTGATGTTAAGGTTGGTGTGCCAATACGTATACCGCTTGTGACAAATGGGCTCAAAGTTTCAAATGGAATGGAATTCTTGTTTACGGTAATTCCCGCCCTGCCTAAAACCTCTTCAGCATCCTTTCCGGTAATATTAAGGTTTTGCAGATCCGCTAACATCATGTGATTATCCGTTCCGTCTGAAATAAGCTTGATACCGTCTTTCATCAAATTCTGCGCAAGAGTCTCTGCGTTTTTAACAACATTCCTTTGATAAACTTTAAACGACTCTGTAAGCGCCTCTTTAAAGGCAACTGCTTTTGCCGCGATTATATGCATGAGAGGACCGCCCTGAATACCGGGGAATATTTCTCTGTTTAATTTTACGCCGTGATCCTCTTTTGCGAGGATTAACCCGCCGCGAGGCCCGCGCAGGGTCTTGTGTGTAGTAGAAGTTACAACATCAGAAAAAGGTATGGGAGATGGATGAACACCTGCTGCGACCAGACCCGCTATGTGCGCCATGTCCACCATTAAATAAGCACCTACTGATTTGGCAATTCGTGCAAATTCTTCAAAATCTATTATTCTCGGATAGGCGCTTGCGCCTGCGACAATCATTTTTGGTCTGTGTTTGGAAGCCAGAGCAGCTAATTCTTCATAGTCAATAGTGCCTGTTTCTTTTTTTACACCATAGTGGATAAAATTATAAAATTTTCCTGAAAAACTGACTTTACTTCCATGGGTAAGGTGCCCACCATGGGACAGATTCATACCAAGGACAGTATCGCCCATGTTTAAAAAAGCAAAATACACGGCCATATTGGCCTGAGATCCGGAATGGGGTTGAACGTTTGCATAAGACGCGTTAAAAAGTTGTTTTGCCCTGTCTATGGCCAATTTTTCGGCAATATCAACATATTCGCAGCCTCCATAATAACGCTTTCCAGGATATCCTTCAGCATATTTGTTCGTAAGAACACTTCCCTGGGTAGCCATTACAGCACGGCTGGCTATATTCTCCGAGGCTATAAGTTCCAGCGTATTGTTTTGCCGGTCGATTTCTCGGGTAATGGCATCTGCAATTTCTGTATCAACATTTTCAATAAATTCTGTATCCAAAACTGCTCCCCCAGTAAACAGTTAATATGTTTATAAAAAATTCCAAAACTGCTCAATGTCGCTTACAAATGACTTTTTACGAAGCCATCAATAATACATAAACAACAATTTTTAGCAATATCTTCGTTTATATCTTTTTTGATGGTGGCGTAAACTTTTTACGAATGCATCATTTTCTGTATTGTATCAAATTTTTCTATTCGTAATTGATGCCGCCCACCGTCAAACGGTGTTCCAAGCCAGGCCTTTACTATTTCCCGCGCCAGGCCTTCTCCGATTACTCTGCCTCCCATAACGAGAATATTAGAATCATTGTGACGCCTGCTCATTATTGCGGAAAAAAGATCATTGCACAACGCTGCCCTGACATGTGGAAATTTATTGGCGACCATGGACATTCCCAATCCAGTGCCGCACATGAGTATGCCTCTGTCAAATGTTTGATTCGAAACCATCGATGCCACCTTGATCCCAAAATCTGGATAATCCGCCGAAGCTTCACTGTTTGTTCCGACATCCTCTACATTAATACCTCTTTCAACAAGATATATTTTTATTTTTTCCTTTAATAAATAAGCGCCATGATCACATCCTATGATAACGGGCCTGTTGTCATTGTCCATAATTTTATTCCTGTGTTTAACGGGTTGTCGTTTATTTTTCTGTATTAACAAATGAGGAAAGAAATATCAGCACAATGATCTTAAAGATCATTATTTGTATTTTTTAAGAATCAGCGAAGCATTTGTCCCGCCAAAACCAAAAGAATTGGTCATGGCAATTTCCACATTGCTCTCCCGCGCAATCTTAGGAACATAATCAAGATCGCATTCTTCAGAGGGATTATCGAGATTAATGGTCGGAGGAATAATGCTTTCATAAATTGTAAGTGCAGTAAAAACCGTTTCAACTCCACCGGAACCGCCTAACAGATGACCGGTCATTGATTTGGTCGAACTTATCGGCATCTTATGAGCTCTGTCCTTGAATACAGACTTAATTGCCCGTGTTTCACAAACATCGTTAAGCTGCGTTGATGTGCCATGAGCATTTATGTAATCAACCATATCATATGATATCCCGGCATCCTTTATAGCGGCTGCCATGCATCTTGCCGCTCCTTCTCCATCGGGTGGAGGCGAGGTCATATGATAACCGTCTCCACTCATTCCATATCCACATATTTCAGCATAAATATGGGCGTCTCTTTTGATCGCCCCTTCAAGACTTTCAAGTATAAGTATCCCGCTTCCTTCACCCACTATAAATCCGTCGCGATCCTTGTCAAAGGGACGGGATGCTTTTTCAGGATCATCATTGCGGGTAGATAAAGCTTTCATGGCATTAAAGCCGGCAATACAGGTTGGAGTTATAACCGATTCAACACCGCCTGTAATCATGGCATCTGCCCGACCTGTTCTGATTATCTGGAATGCATCTCCGATTGCATGCGAACCAGCAGCACATGCGGTTGCGATTGAAGCATTAGGCCCTTTGGCTCCTAAATATATAGAAATCATCCCGGGAGCCATATTGCCTATAATCATTGGGATAAAAAAAGGGCTTACTCTTTTGGGGCCTCTATTATCTATAATCCTGCTGGTTTCCTCCAGCACACCAAGGCCTCCAAGACCGCAACCAGTCAGAACACCAACTCTGCCGGAATTTGAGCTGTCTATTATAAGTCCTGAATCTTCAACAGCCATTCGAGCCGCTGCAACAGCAAAAGATATAAAAGACTGCATTCTTTTTGCATCTTTTTTAAGAAGCCAGTCCTCGGGATGAAAATCCTTTACTTCTCCGGCAATCTTTGTGTCAAAAGCAGAAGAATCAAACTTCGTTATTGGGCCTATCCCTGATTTTCCGGCGCACAGCGCTGACCAGGTTTCTTTGACACCTATAGCTAAGGGCGTTATAAGCCCCAGTCCAGTAATTACTACTCTTCTGTCCAAAAGATTCTCCTTGATAAATAAATCAATACAAACAACAAATTGTTTTAAAAACTAATTTTTTATAGATATTTTTTTGATATGATTCAATAATTGATGGCGTCGCAAAAAGTCAAAAAAAACTAATTTCCGTCATTACGGCAAAAGCCGGAATCCAGTATTTTTAAACAGTTACGGCCAATCTGGACTCAGGTTCTTACCGGAGTGACAACTTTTTACGACGCCATCATAATTACTTCGCGTTTATATAATTAATAGCGTCTTTGACAGACATCATTTTCTCTGCGTCTTCGTCAGAAATTTCTATATCAAATTCCTCTTCCATGGACATTATAAGTTCAACAAGATCAAGAGAATCTGCGCCAAGGTCATTTACAAATGAAGCCTCTGGAACCACATCCGCCATATCAACACTTAACTTTTCAGCTATTATCTTTTTTACCTTATCTTCAGTAGACATAAATCATTTCTCCTTTTAAATATACATGCCTCCACTGACATGAATTACCTGTCCTGTAATATATGACGCACTTTCAGAGGCCAGAAAAGCCACAACAGCCGCCACATCCTCAGGCTTACCGGTTCGTCCAAGCGGAATCTGGCTTATCATTGCATTCTTTGCTTTTTCCGGCATTAATGCAGTCATATCGGTTTCGATAAAACCCGGAGCAATAGCATTAACAGTAATTCCCCGTGGAGCTAATTCTTTTGCTGCAGTCTTTGTAAGGCCTATGAGACCTGCCTTTGAAGCTACATAATTTGCCTGCCCTGCATTTCCTGTGACACCAACGATTGATGCCATATTGATAATACAACCCGAACGCTGTTTCATCATGGTTTTAGCAGCCATTTTCATGCAGGTGAAAGCACCCTTTAAGTTAACATTTAAAACACTGTCCCAATCCTTTTCCTTCATGCGGACCAAAAGTCCATCTTTTGTTATTCCTGCATTGTTTACAAAAACATCTATCCTCCCTGTTTCATCAAACACTTTTGCAAAAAAACCTGCCACATCTTTTTCTACCGCGATATCAACACTCATACTTGTTGCCGTACCTCCTGCATCAGATACAAGTTTTTCAGTTTCAGCGGCAGCAGCAATTTCAGCAGCAGGATCACCCGGAGAAAAATAATTAAAATAAATATGAGTCCCCGGACCCGCGAGACAACGGCAAATCGACCGTCCAATACCTCTTGATCCTCCTGTAACTACAACTGTTTTATCAGGCATAATTTACCTCTCAAATAATGTATTAGCGACCATATCCATGTCGTTTATGACATTCTCAAAACTATCTGCCAGCTTGCCATATGAAACCATTTCTAAAAATTCTGAAACAGCCTTTTTATCAAAAAGGTTCTGGCCCCTTAGAATTGTAAGGATATTGCAACCTGTCAGTTGAGCTGTCTTATTTGCAAAAATTCTGGTCATTGCCTTAAAATACTCGGCTTTAGGATCTCCGATATCAGAGAGTCTTGCCGCCTTACGTGCCATGCTTGCGCCAACCTCTACATGTGTTATCATATCTGCCAGTGCAAACATTATATACTGCTGCTTCGTCAGCCTGTTGTCATTTGCAAGAAATATGGTGTGATTAAGAGCCTGCGCGGCGAGGCTGTAATATCGGCACCCGCAATCTTTTAACGATTTTTCCATGTCCTGCATTTCAGAGCTGATTGACGTGTAATAACCGCCTTTGGTTTTACGCGTTTTTTTCCAGCGAAACGTACTTATGATACTTTGCAGTATTTCGCTGGTTCCTTCATAAATACAGGTAATTTTTACATCTCTTTTTATTTTTTCTATTTCAAACTCACGTATATATCCATATCCACCAAGAGCCTGTATGCCGTCATCCGCAGCTTTATTGGATGACTCTGATGCAAAAAATTTGGCAATGGCTCCTTCAACCTGAAGATCTTCTTCGCCGGAATCGAGTCTAATTGCAACTTCCTCAGTATATGCTAGGGCTGCCTCAAAATTTACAACATGCGGCACAATCAGCTTATGAGTGTATCCCTGTTTTTCCGAAAGAGTAGATCCAAACTGAATCCTTTCCTTGGCATATGGAATAACAATATCCATTACAGCTTTGTTAGCACCAAGACTCATTGCGGCTACCATCAGTCTGGTATATCCAAACACCATGTTAGCCTGCTTCATGCCGTTTCCGGGCACGCCTCCAATGAGATTTTCAACAGGCACAAACACATCGGTAAATGAAAGTGGAGAAGTATTTGAAGAACGAATACCGTGTTTTTCTTCACCTTTTCCCTGCACAAAGCCTTCAGTGCCTTTTTCAACAACAAAAAATGAAGGTCCTTCAGGTGTATTCGCAAGAAGGGTGATAAAATCAGCATATCCACCGGTTGAAATAAACTGCTTATTACCGTTTATTTTATAACCGGTAATTTTTCCTGTATCATCTGTTACAGGATCAGCCTTTGTTTTTAATGCAGCGAGATTGCTCCCCGCGCCGGGCTCAGTTACAGCATAAGCAACAAGATTTTCTCCATTTGCTATTGCTCCCAACCACTTTTGTTTTTGTTCTTCCGTTCCTCCTACAATCAGAGGATCAGCACCAAGCTGGATAGCAAAAAAGCCGGTTGCAATGCCCAGACATATCCTTGAGATTTCGCAAATAACCTCAAAGCAATCTCTGGCCCCTCCGCCTAAACCACCATAAGCCTCGGGTATGAATAGAAGCTGCAATCCTATTTCCGAACCAAGCATTGAACGGATAATTTCTTCAGGAAAAATCTCCTCTTTATCAAACTTAAGGATATTTTCTTTTGTAAGAATCCTGTTTTTAAGCTGTCTGACGGTGTCAACAACCATCTGTCTTGATTCTGAGTCCAGGCCTTGAAGAACATTTACTGTTTCGAGGTCGGATATAGCCATATTTATTATAATCCTTCTCTTTCTCTATTCTTCGGTTTCAATTACAGTGCGCCCGTTATAAGATCCGCAACTTGTGCATATATGATGCGGAAGTTTGGCCTCTCCGCACTCTGGACAAACTGAAATAGTTGGAGCAGACGCCTTGTGGTGAGCACGCCGCATGTCACGCTTTGATTTTGATGTCTTACGTTTTGGTACTGCCATAAGTAATCTCCTGTGCAACTTATTAAATTTATTATAAATTAGTTATAAATTACTACTTTACTTACCAAGCTTAATTGTAGTAATTAAAATGCAAATAATTGTCAAGGGTTTTTATTCGTATTTTTATTTTGTTTTTCTTGTCTGCATTAATTTAATGTGATATTTTTTGTGTTTATTTTAAAAAATCGTAACTAAAATATTACAAAAAACAATTACACGACCTGAGACCCTTGA
>CAYYMU010000040.1:7627-14411 GCA_964472445.1 uncultured Desulfobacteraceae bacterium | reverse complement strand
GGGTTCATCTTTTTCATGCAAAACAAATTCCCTCTGGGGATAGCCAAAGCCTGGTCCTCTGGGCCAGGATTCTTTACTTTTTTTTGTGCCTCTGTCCCTTTGCCCCTCTGTGCCTGAATAGTTATATGATAATAAAACAATATCCTTGATAATCCTCAAGAGGCGGACAAGTCAGCGTAGATCGGTGGCTGAGTAATTATAAAAAATATATTATGATTACTATTAAAAAACAAGAACTTATGGTAGAAACCACAAAACTCATGGTTCAGATCAAAAGCCAGCTTGATTCGCTGGAATAAGTTGCTGTGCGGAATAAGAGCTGTTGTCTTGACATAAGTGATTGGTTAAATATATAAAAAGAGACTTTGAATAATGACGGTTGTGTAAAGTTCTTAAAAAAAGGTTAAGGATATATATGAGCAGCTCAAGCAGTTTGAAAATTGAGAAACTTATAAAAAAGGGTGTGAAAATTCCAAATCCTGAGAGTGTTGAAATAGGTGATGACGTTGATACTGACAGGATTTCCGGTAATAACACCGTGATTTATTCAGGTTGTAAGATTTATGGGAATTCAACTCTTATACTTCGTGGCGCAAGGCTGGGATATGAAGGGCCTGCTACTGTAAAAGACTGCCAGATCGGGCCTATGGTTCAGCTTAAAGGGGGTTTTTTTAATGATGCGGTATTTTTAAACAAGGCATCTGCTGGTTCTGGCGCCCATGTAAGAAAAGGAGCAATCCTTGAAGAAGAATCAAGCATTGCTCATACAGTTGGTTTAAAACAGACTATTTTATTCCCCTTTGTAACCCTGGGAAGTCTTATAAATTTCTGCGACTGCCTGATGTCCGGCGGTACCAGCCGAAAAAATCACAGCGAAGTAGGCAGCTCATACATTCATTTTAATTATACGCCGGATCAGGACAAGGCTACGCCATCTCTTATCGGCGATGTGCCAAACGGCGTGATGCTTAATCAAAACCCGATATTCCTTGGAGGGCAGGGCGGACTTGTAGGCCCGTGCAGACTGGCTTTTGGTACAGTGATAGCCGCAGGAACAATTAACAGAAAAGATGAGTTGCGGCCACAGCGCCTTATTTTGGACAAGGGAGGGAAGGGCGGAAACATTGCATTTGTTCCAGGCTCATATAAAATTATAAAAAGAACAGTTATAAACAATATTATATATCTTGGTAATCTTATTGCTCTTATGCAGTGGTATGTTCATGTTCGAAAACAGTTTGTCTCAGATGATTTTCCAGAACAGCTTTTTGCCGGTTTAAAACAAAAACTGAATATGGCTATTGATGAAAGAATAAAAAGGTTTAAAGAGTTAACCGATAAAATACAGCATTCTGCTGTACTTGATAAAGACGCAAACAATCTGCAGCATCGGGAACTTTATAAAATGTGGCCGAGTATGGAAGAGTCTTTCAATAAGTTACGCAGCGCATCATGGGATCATGTATTAAAAGATGCCTTTATCGAGAAAGTCAATATTGCCATAAAAAAATACGGCAGGGATTATATTGCCGTAATAAAAGCCCTTGAAAGTAGAGATTTGGAAACCGGCACAGCATGGCTTCAGGGTATTGTTAATGATATCAACAGGCAATTGCTTGAAATTATTCCATCTTTCAAATAATACTCAACATATTTTCGGTTAAAGGAGCATTAAATGGGCAAACTGTTCGGCACTGATGGAATAAGAGGCACAGCCAACAAATATCCCATAACCCCTGAAATCGCCGTGGCTGTTGGTCGTGCAGTTGCATTATTTTTTAAGAAAAAAAAAGGAAACTCCAATATAATTATTGGAAGAGATACCAGAATATCCGGGCCTATGCTGGAACATGCACTGGCTGCCGGTATTTGTTCAGCCGGGGCAAATGCATATCTTACCGGCATACTCCCGACACCAGGCATAGCCTTTATTACATCTTCAAGCCACGATGCAGTTGCCGGGATTGTGATATCTGCATCTCACAATCCATTTTATGACAATGGAATAAAAATATTTAAGGGAAACGGCTTCAAGCTTTCAGATGTAGAAGAGGCGGAAATTGAAAAGCTTGTGTTAAGCAGTCAAACAACATCAAAGTCAGAATCAACAAGCAATATCGGTAAAGTCTTTAAAATAGATGATGCCCGGCAAACCTACTGCGATTTTCTTAAAACCACTGTCACGCAAAAAAATCCTTTCAAAGGAATTAAAATCATTATTGATTGCTCAAATGGAGCAACATATCGTATTGCTCCCATGTTGTTTGCAGACCTTGGCGCTGATGTGGAATCTGTTTTTATAAATCCTGACGGGAAAAATATAAATGAAAACTGCGGGTCTCAGTATCCACAGATTCTTGGTGAAAAAGTAGTTGAAAAAGGCGCTGATATTGGAATTGCCTTTGACGGGGACGGAGATAGACTCATTGCCGTTGATGAAAAAGGAAACATCTTAACCGGTGACCAGATACTTGTCATCTGCGCAATTGCCATGAAGAAACAAAAAGACCTTAAAAACAATCTGGTTGTAAGCACGATTATGAGTAATATCGGGCTTAAGCTGGCTTTAAAAAATATAGGCGTAAAACATATTGTTACAGATGTAGGCGATCGTTCTGTTGTAAAAGAAATGCTTTTGTCTAAGGCTGTTTTAGGAGGGGAAGAATCAGGACATATAGTTTTTCTGAACCATCATACAACCGGTGATGGACTTCTTGCGGCAATAAGACTCATCAAAGCGGTTAAAATTCTATCAAAACCACTATCTGAACTTGGCGGGATCATGACAGTGTTTCCACAGGTTCTTATTAATGTTGAGGTAAAAAGCAGGCCGGATATTAAATCAATTTCCGCTGTCCAGGATGCAATAGAGTTGGTTGAGAAAAAATTAAACAAAAAGGGCAGGGTGCTTGTTCGGTATTCAGGCACCCGGCCCCTTTGCAGAATAATGGTTGAAGGGCCGGATATTGATAACACCAGCATGTACTGCAGGCAAATAGCAGATACAGTGCAGGAAGAACTTGGAGTTTGAAGTGACTATCACTGTTCACAGTTTACGGTTTACAGTTTACGGTTTACGGTTATCGGTTGAAAAAATTATATTAGCCAGAGGCTAACAAAGATACTCCATTTTATCGAAGCAAGAATCGTTGTATAAGTTCATTGAAAAAACTGTGAGCCGTGAACCGACAACCGTGAACGGTTATAAAGGCTATCTTCTGTTTCCCATGATCCTCAGAAGCATGAGAAACAGGTTGATAAAATCCAGGTATAATGAAAGAGCTCCCATTATTGCCCCTTTTCTGACAACTCCTGCTTCAAGACCACCTGGTTGTGTAAGGGCCATTTTCTTTAGTTTTTGCGTATCATATGCGGTTAAACCTACAAAAACAAAAACACCTATATAGCTTATAATCAGACTCATTCCTGAGCTGCGTATAAACATGTTAACAACAGACGCTATAATGATGCCGATAAGACCCATGGCCATGAAACCGCCAAGCGAGGTAAGATCACGCTTTGTAACCATACCATATATACTGCATGTAACAAAAGTAGCGGCACATATAAAAAATGTTGATGCAATGGATGCTCTTGTATAAACAAGAAATATAAAGGATAGAGTAACACCGTTTAATGCAGCATAAAGTATAAACAGAGATGTGGCTGTTGAGGCCTGAATCTTCTGTATTCTTGCGCTTAAATAAAAAACAAGACCAAGTTCGCCTATTATAAGGCCAAAGAATAAAAGCTGGTTTCCATAAATCAGCCTTGTCGCGTTTGGATTGTTTGAAACATAAAAAGCTATAAAACCCGTAAGTGCAAGGCCAATAGCCATCCAGTTATATACGCTGCGAATAAATTCATTGACTATAATCTGGGTTTGTGTCCTTTCAATTGGTGCAGAATGCATTTTGCCTCCTGAAATATATTTAGATATATGATGTTATGTTTTAATTATCAGGCATTAACTACCTGATAATATAAGATAAGGAAAATTAATCTTATCTACAGTATCTGCCTGTAAGTTTTTAAAATAATATAATTAAGATAATAATACAATCTTGAATTATTGCAAGCCTGATGGCATAGTAAAAACAGGATTAAGCTGAATCCCAAAAATGCTCACAGAGCGAATAATTCGTGACTTTTTACGAATTCACCAAGCCTGATAAACTCGTAAAAAGTCATGAATTTAACTGTAGATGGCGTCGTAAAAAAAAATCTGTCACACGAAAATAAAACAATGAAACCAGAACAATTATATCAAAATCTTGTAGAAATAGCTGAAAAATTAAGCATTAAAGTATCAGAGGGGAATTTTCGCAAAACCAGCATACATGTTAAAAGCGGATTCTGCCGGGTAAAAGATGAAAATCATTTTATTATTGATAAGCGTCTGCCGGTTTTTAAGAAGAATATAATCATGGCAAATTTCTTAAATACAATGCCGATCAATAATATCTATATAATTCCTGCGGCACGCGATTTTATAAATAAATATAATAAGGATAAAAAAGCAGAGATATTTGAAGATTAAAACGGCCCTTGATCAAGGATTGGCCGAATCTTATGCATAAGTTTACATAATATATCTTATCAGTCATTATATAAATATGCGATCCTGTTTCATTCAAATCTTATAAGCCTGCCCTTGTTTTAAAAAAAAGGCTCTTTTTTATAATCATTGAATGATCCATTAAATTATGATAAATATAACATATGGTGAAGTCAAATAACGGCCAAATAAAACAAAGAATATATAGCGTATCTGAGCTGACCCTTTCTATTAAATCTTTGCTTGAAGATAAATTTCCGTTTGTATGGATTTCAGGAGAAATATCAAATTTTCGCATACCAGTATCAGGACATTTTTATTTTACTGTAAAAGATGAAAAAGCTCAGATAAATGCAGTCATGTTCCGCGGCCAGAATCGAAATTTGAAATTTGCGCCCGGGGATGGACTAAGTATAATAGGATTAGGCAGAATAAGCGTTTATGAACCTCGTGGCAGCTATCAGATAATTTTTGAATTATTGGAACCATTAGGCATAGGTGCACTGCAAATTGCTTTTGAACAGCTAAAGGCCAGGCTTTCTAATGAAGGGCTCTTTGACGAAAAACATAAGAGGCCCCTGCCCTTTTTACCTAAAAAAATCAGTGTTATAACCTCTCCCACAGGCTCAGTTGTTCATGATATTCTAAAAATAGTTTACAGACGATTTCCAAATCTTCAGGTTGAAATTATACCGGTCAAGGTTCAGGGTGATGACTCTGAAAAAAACATTGTATCAGCCTTTGAGTTATTAAACCTGAGGTCTGAGACAAGGGACAGATCTGATGCAGTTATTTTAGCCAGAGGCGGCGGATCAATAGAGGATCTCTCGGCATTTAATTCAGAAAAAGTTGCCAGAGCTGTTTCTGGTTCAAAGATTCCCGTTATTTCAGCCATAGGTCATGAAACTGATTTTACAATTTCCGATTTTGTCGCAGATCTTCGAGCTTCAACACCATCTGCTGCTGCCGAGCTGATAGTTAACAACAAAGATGAACTCGTAAGCAGATGCGCTGGCATTAAAAACCTGCTTATATCCTGCTTTTTAAATCAAATCGAACACTTAAAAATAAAAACAAATCAAATATCAAAACGCCTCGTTAATCCAAAAAGAAAGATCCAGGACATAAGGCTTAAAATAGACGATCTCACATCCAGGCTTATCAGAATGCTGGAAAACAATCTGAATCTGAAAAAGGAAAGGCTTGCCTGGCGTACTGACAATCTTCAGGCAAACAACCCATTAATTAGAATAAGAAAACTTAATGAAAAACTTCAGCAAAGTAATGATAGTTTACTAATTTATATAAAAATATGCTTGGATAACAAACATTACTTACTTCGAGAACTCAGCTCCAGGCTTAATGCCTTAAGCCCTCTTTCCATTCTTGCCCGCGGATATAGTATAACAAGGACAATCCCGGAAGCAGTTATTGTGGCAGATGCAAAAGATGTGGTCATAGGACAGGATATTGAAGTAATGTTTGCGAAAAACTCTTTAATATGCCGCGTAGAAAGGATATTGAATAATGGCTAAGTTGACATTTGAAAAATCCATGAAACAGCTTGAGCAAATAGTTCAGGAGCTTGAATCAGGCAATTTGCCTCTTGAAAAAGCTATAAAAAAATTTGAAGAAGGAATCGGGCTGGCAAATTTCTGTTCTAAAAGGCTGGATGAAACAGAAAAAAAAATAACGGTCCTAATGCAGGATAATGAAGGAAATATTTCTGAAAAACCCTTTATAGCAGAGGATGAAACAAATGAAAATTAAATCAACTATAATTAAAGAACAGAAAAAACCAATATTATATTTTATCATTATAATGCTTTTATTCGGCACAGGAATTGGCCTGGGATATTATTTATGGGGTGTTGACAGGCAAAAAAAGCCTGATTATAAAAAATATCTTTCAAAAACAATTAATTATATAGTGAGGATAGAAGAAAACAATAAAGACCTTACTGCTCAGATAAAAGGGCTAAAAGCCGATATTACAGCAATGAAAAAGGAAATAAAAGATGCGCAGACCAGGTTTGACGGCCAGTCAAAAAACCTCGAGCAGGTAAAAGCATCTCTTGACAAAGAAAAGGCACTGCTCAACTCATCTGTCAGCGACAATCAAAATATTAAAAACGAAAAAAAACAATTGCTTGCAAAAATTGACACCCTTACAAATGAAAAAAATGAATTGCACTTAAAAATCAACGGTTTTATAAATGAAAAAGA